>NZ_LGHK01000141.1 GCF_001908235.1 Bradyrhizobium sp. NAS96.2 | reverse complement strand
CTCTTCGCCGACGCGGCAGGATGATCGCGAATTCCTCGCCACCGTAGCGCGCCGCCATGGCCGTGGTGTCGGTGGTGGCATCGGCGATCACGCGCGCCACGCGCTTCAGGCATTCGTCGCCGGCCTGATGGCCCTGGGTGTCGTTGAAGCCCTTGAAGTGATCGATATCGAGCATGATCAGGGAGATCAGCTCGCGGTCGCGGAACTCGCGCGGCAGCGCGCTGTCGAAGCTGCGGCGGTTGGCGAGTGCGGTCAGGCCGTCGGTGGTCGCAAGCTCGGACAAGCGGACGTTCAGCGCGTTGAGCTCGTCCTCCATCTTGCGGCGTTCGGTCACGTCGCGCAGCACGCCGACGACCTCGATGGCGTGATGGTCTTCCGCCATCCCCGCAAGCTTGAAGTTGATCTCGACCCAGACCTCGGTCCCGTCGGCGCGGAAGGTCTTGAATTCGACGGTCTTGGTGGTGGTCCAATTGGTCAGTTCCGATGTCGCCTTGGCGACGTCGGCGAGGTGATCGGGATGCACGAACTCGAAACAGGATTTGCCGATCAGATCGTCCGGCTTGCGCCCGAGGATGGTCTCGACCGACTGCGACACGAACAGGAAGCGGCCGTCGCGGTCGAGCAGGATCACGACGTCGGCGATGTTGTCGGCGAGCAGCCGATAGCGCGCCTCGCGCTCCCCGAGCATCCGCGCGACCTTGGCCCGCTTGGCAAACTCCTTGCTCAGCAGCATGGCGAACAGGATGACGCTGCCCATCAGGATCACGGCAACGAACAGGTCGTTGCGCAGATCCTCGTGCCAGGCGGCGAGCACCTGCGCTTCCGGCAAGGCGACGGTGACCACGATCGGATATTGCGACGCGCGCTCGAAGCCGAGAAACTTGACGCGTCCATCGAACGGCGATGTGGTCCTGGTATAGCCCGTCCGGTCTTGCTGGATCTGCGCCTTGAAGGCCGCGGAAACCTCCTTGCTCCACTTGCCCGCCGGCCAGTGCGCCAGAACGACGCCGTCGAGGCGGAGCAGGGTAATTCCGGCATGCGGGCCGAATTTGAAGGCCTGGTAGAAATTGTCGAAAAAGCTGCTTTCGATGGTCGCGAACAGCACGCCGCCGAAGCTGCCGTCTTCCCTGGTGACGCGTCGCGACAGCACGATGGTCGGATGCCCGGTCAGCCGGGACTGCAACGGCTCGCTGATATGCAGCGTCGCGTCCGGCGAGTCGCGATGGCTGATGAAATAGCCGCGATCGGCGTCGTTGTGGGCCGGCAGCTCCGCGGCCGAGGAGTAGATCCGGTCGCCGTCGGGGTCGATGACGCCGATTTCCTTGATCTGCGGCAGCGCATCCGCGGTCTTGCGCAAGGCCGCGTTGAAGCGGTCGACGCGCGGCTTCTGGTATTTCAGCAGGTCGACCATGGCGTTCATGGCCACATCGATCGCCTGGACCGAATGCGAGGCATGTTCCGCCAGCGAATGGGTGAGGTTGCGGATGTCGCGTTCGCCCTGCGACAGGGCCGTGGTGCGCGCCTCAACCGCCTTCCAGATCAGAAGACCCAGCACGAATATGCTCATCGCGGCCACGACGGCGGTCACGATCGCCGTCGGGGAAAACAGTTTCGGCAGCTTGGCGTTGCTGTAGGGCAAGTCGGTCGGGTCCACTGGCGTCGTGCTACCTCCAGTGATCAACGTCCCATCTTAACGTCACGTTTCGCCACCGGGAGCCGAAGCTGGCCGGGGTGGTTAAGTGAAAGTGAATGGCTGATCCGCCGGAACGGGCGGGGCAGGGGCCCTTGACGGCACCGGCAGGGCGGGCGATTTAAGTAACCATGTTCCTCCAGTTCTTCACATCACTGCGCGACGCCCAGGTCCCCGTGACGCTCCGGGAATATCTGACCTTGATGGAAGCGCTCGACGCCGACCTCGCCGAACAGACGGTCGAGAACTTCTACTATTTGTCGCGCGCCGCCCTGGTGAAGGACGAGCGCAATCTCGACAAGTTCGACCGCGTGTTCGGCACCGTGTTCAAGGGGCTCGAGAGCCTGCTCGACGCCATGGGCAAGGCGGAGATCCCCGAGGAGTGGCTGAAGAAGCTCGCCGAGAAATATCTCACCGAGGAAGAGAAGAAGCAGATCGAGGCCATGGGCTGGGACAAGCTCATGGAGACCTTGAAGAAGCGGCTCGAGGAACAGAAGGGCCGCCACCAGGGCGGCAGCAAGTGGATCGGCACCGCCGGCACCTCGCCGTTCGGCGCCCACGGCTATAATCCCGAGGGCGTGCGGATCGGGCAGGAGAAGAACCGCAACAACCGCGCCGTGAAGGTGTGGGACAAGCGCGAGTTCAAGGACCTCGACGGCAATGTCGAGCTCGGCATCCGCAACATCAAGGTGGCGCTGCGGCGGCTGCGCAAGTTCGCGCGCACCGGCGCGCCTGACGAGCTCGACCTTGACACCACGATCAAGGAGACCGCCAACCACGGCTATCTCGATGTGCACATGCGGCCCGAGCGGCGCAATGCGGTCAAGGTGCTGGTGTTCTTCGATATCGGCGGCTCGATGGATTCGCATATCGAGCAGGTCGAGGAACTGTTCTCTGCCGCCAAGAGCGAATTCAAGCACATGGAATATTTCTACTTCCACAACTGCCTCTACGAAGGGGTGTGGAAGCAGAACAAGCGGCGCTTCACCGATCGCACGCCGACCTGGGATGTGCTGCACAAATACCCGCACGACTACAAGGTGGTGTTCGTCGGTGACGCCTCGATGTCGCCCTACGAGATCATGGTGCCCGGCGGCTCGGTCGAGCACGTCAACGAAGAAGCCGGCTCGGTCTGGCTCGACCGCATCACCCGCACCTATCCGCACGCGGTGTGGCTCAATCCGGTGGCGCAGAAGCACTGGGACTATTCGGAATCGACCACTATCATCCGCCGCCTGTTCTCCGAGCGCATGTATCCGATCACGATCGAGGGTCTGGAGAACGCGATGCGGGAGCTGGTGCGCTAAAGCGCTACATGCGTCGCGCGCCGACAGGCGCGCCAACAACAACATCCAGGGAGAGCCCCATGCCCCAGAACATCCACCGCGGCATCAAGGTGATGATCGACGAGGCCAATGCCGAGATCGAGACTATCAGCGCGGCCGATGCGATCACGATGATCGGCAAGAACGACGTCGTGATCGTCGACATCCGCGATCCCCGCGAGATCGAGCGCGATGGAAAGATCCCCGGCGCGTTCTCCTGCACCCGCGGCATGCTCGAATTCTGGATCGATCCGAACAGCCCCTACGCCAAGCCGATCTTCCAGGAAGACAAGAAGTTCATCTTCCACTGCGCCGGCGGCCTGCGCTCGGCGCTCGCCGCCAAGACCGCAAAAGACATGGGCCTGAAGCCGGTCGCCCACATGGGCGGCGGCTTTGCCGCCTGGCGCGAGGCCGGCGGCCCGATCGAGGCGTGGGAGCCGAAGAAGAAGGGCTAAGAAGCCTCAGGCTCGCAAGGACATCAGATCATGACCGCCACCGACGATCCGCTCGTTTCGACCGAATGGCTGGCCGCGCATCTCGGCGATGCCAACGTCAAGGTGCTCGACGCGACCTTCAAGCTCCCCGGCGTCTTGCCGTTGCCGAAGGACGACTATCTCGCCGCGCATCTGCCCGGCGCCGTGTTCTTCGACGTCGATGCGGTGTCCGATCATTCCAATCCGCTGCCGCACATGTTCCCGAGCGCCGAGCAGTTCGGCCGCGACATCGGCGGGCTCGGCGTCAGCAATGCCGACACCGTCGTGATCTATGATTCCGGCGGCTGGGTCGCAGCACCCCGCGCCTGGTGGATGTTCCTGTCCTACGGCCATCGCAACGTGCGCATCCTCAACGGCGGCCTGAAGAAGTGGCGCGCCGAGGGCAGGGCGGTCGAGAGCGGCGAGGTGAAGCCGAAGCCTGCGACGTTCCACGCGAGCTACGATCCGAAGCGCGTGCGCAGCATCGAGCAGATGATCGCCAACGTCGAAAGCCGCAAAGAGCAGGTGATCGATGCGCGCGCTGCCGATCGCTTCGAGGGCCGCGCGCCGGAGCCGCGGC
>NZ_LGHK01000140.1 GCF_001908235.1 Bradyrhizobium sp. NAS96.2 | reverse complement strand
AGGTAAGTTGAACCTCGGCCCAGGCTTCGTTTGCGATGCGTTCAACGACGGCTTCTGAAGCCCAAATGGTCTTGGCCATTGACCGTTGGCTTCCTATAAACAGGTGTTATGCGAGATGTTGACCGACTCCGGTCGAGTGTATCAACATCTTCAAGTTGCATTTCGACATTCGACCTTGTTCTGGGAGTACCCGGTTGCTGATCGTTGAGACCTACATTGCGCCTAGCAAGATCCACGGTTTGGGCGTCTTTGCCGCCGCGCCGCTCAAGGTCAGTACGTGCATTTGGGTATTTGATCAGGCCATTGATCAAGAAATAAAGGTGGAGCAACTCGGTGGTTTGCCCGACCGGGTACGGAATACGCTGCTATCGCGCTGCTTCGTGACGGATGCAGGGCAACTGATACTGTCGCGAGACAATGGAGTATTTTTGAACCACACCGGGACGCCGAACCTGTCGAGCGGACTGGACGGATGTGTCGCCATCCGTGATATCGCCAGGGATGAAGAACTGACCGAAGATTACCGGTTGTTGGCTCCAGGCGCCTGCCGGGCATTCCTGGATCGCGGACCCGCAACGCCAGCAGTGAATAGCCAGTGGATTGGCATTGCAGACACAGATCGAGCACTGGCAGATCGGTCGCTTCCGCAACGCCTCGCCGCAGCGACCGGACTTCTGGCTCATGCTGTCCGGCTACTTCGCCGCTGCCCGAACATCACCCGATCGTCCACGTACTGCTCGTAAAGCTTGGCGTTGATCATAGTTCATTCGGTAACTGTAATCCCCAAGATCATCGCGGGGGACGTAGCCGCCGCGCCTACGATGCGGCACATGTGCACCAGATTATCTGCAGGAGCACATGGTGAAACTGCCGACCCTCATCAAGAAATTCTTGACGTTTTGCTCGATCGAGCGACACCTCTCCGAGAACACGCTTCTGGCCTATTCCTATGACCTCGCCGATTTTCGCCGCTGGCTACCACTCAGAAGCAGATCTCAGCCGATCACCACGGATATCTTGCGGGCATATCTCGAAAACATGCGGCTGGAGCGGTCGCAGTCGACGGCGACAATCCGTCGCCGCCTCGCCTGCCTACGGACCTTTTTCCGTTACCTGCACGACGAAGGATTGGCCTCCGACCCGTTCGTCGGTTGGCGGCTCAAGCTCGCCCGGCGCAAGAGACTGCCTCGCGCGCTAACGGGCGACGAGACCGCGGCATTGCTTGCTTCGGCAGGCTTCTCACCGGCACGCAGGCGATTGCGACTAAACGAGAGAATAGAGGTCGCCCTGATGATCGCCACCGGAATACGGGTCGGTGAACTATGCAAACTCGATCTCGACGATGTTTCGCACGATGCGGCGAGTCTGCGGATTCGTGGCAAAGGCTCTCGCGATCGCGTGGTCTATGTCACGAATCCAGTGCTTCGGCACTCGCTTCGCAGGCGCGTCGAAGAACGCCGCCGCCTATCGGGCAAAGGCGCACTCTTCCTCAATCAGCGCGGATCCCGATTGACGCCTCACGCCTTCCGATCTCAACTGGCTGGCCTTGCGCGGCAAGCGAACAGCAAGCGACGGGTCACGCCACACATGCTTCGGCACACGGCCGCGACGCTCTTGATCGAGCGTGGTGTCGACATCCGCATTGTGCAGCGGCTGCTTGGGCACTCGAGCATCGCAACGACGGAAATCTATACGCACGTCTCCGATGAAGCATTGCGGCGCACTTTGGAGCAAGCCAATGTGATCGGATCGTTAGCCGCTTAAGCAGTTGGTCGGACTTTTTGTGCGTGGGTCGAGATCACGAATACCCAATCCCGGCAGCAAGATTGGCAGGAGCTAGTTGCGCAATCCCAAAGCGCGAAGCCAGGCATCGACCTGTCCGAATGCGTCCTGTTGCCACTGCTCGGGTGTTCGTGCGGCGAGTATGCTGGTATCTTGTACAAAGCGGCGAACGCAGGTGGGGCCGTAACTATCGATTGCTTCGAATTTCTGAGCGATGAATGCATAGCCCTTGACCGCGCTTTCTTCTGCCAGGAGCGGCTTGCATAGTTCGGCCAGGGCTTCCGGCCCCCCGGCATAGTTGCGGATGCAGTAGTAGATGTCGTAGGCGTCCTTCTGCTTGTAGCGCCCCTGCAGAGCGTGCCCCTTCATAGCGAGCAACGCCGGGATCGAGCAGACGGCGATCTCGACGCGATTGGTCCCGCCGTTCGGCATCGGCCCAACGACGACAACCAATTCATGGAACCGCAAGGCGAGATCGGCGCCATCGGCTCGTTGAACGGCGAACTCTGCAACAAGCGGCGGCCTGTTCTTAACAATCGTCGCGTTCCGCGGCATCAGGAAATCGACGATAACGTCAATGGCGGGATCGTCGTCGGGTGCCAGCACGCTGCGGACCAGTTGAAATGGCCGCAATTGGTCACGCTGCGCGTAGCCATGCTTCATCAATTCTTCCACCAGCAGGGCATACTGACCATAGCCAAGTGCTTCCGCATCGAGGCTCAGATCGACGTCGAGTGAGCCGACATGCGGCATCTCTTCGTTGTTGAGCAGGAGCCAGGGCACGGCGCCGCCGATCACGGCGAATTTGCCGGCAAAGCTGCCGAGGATCTGTCCGATTTCGATCAGGACGCTCTTGACGGCTGCCGTGGTGCGATCGTCGTAGTCGGCCGCCGATTGCGGCTCCTGCTGCGTTACGCCGGCCAATTGAGCCTCGTACGCCGCAGATGCTCTGCTGCTTCCCCTCCACGTTCGCCGGCCGTGCAAAGATCGAGATAGGTCTGCACGTCACTGGTACAGAACACACCCGGCGCCGGCTCGATCGCGTCGCGAAAAACCCCATCGTCTTTTGGCACCATGACGACGACATTCTCCCCCTTCGAGGACGGAGCAAGCTTGAGCTGCTGCTTGAGCAATTCAACGCCCGCACTATCCGCGTAAAAGTATTGCGTGGCGGTCCTGCCATAAGGCGCCAGCCAATGCGCCGCCGAGAACGACGCAAACACGGCTCGACCGGCCCTTGAGTGCGGATCAAGAACGTGGCGAGCCGCCTCTTCGAGCGCCTTGCCATGGAGAACGGTGTAAAACCCCACACGCTTCGCCTCGAGCGGCTCGTGAGCGGCGCGCCACGCGTCAAGCAAAACACCGGGCTCTGACAGCAACAGGCCATCTTCAGACAACCGCGCCCATTCGCGATCGAGCAGGCCGGCCCGCACGTTGCTGACATGGCCCAGGCTGACGTCAGCGTCCCGGGCGAGGTCGGCGACACGCCAGGCCTGCTTTGGCTCGCGCAGCATCAGGCGCAGTATTTGCGCCGATTTCGGCTTGAAGAGGGACTTGAGCTCGCGCCGCTCGGCGGGTGGCGCGTAAGCAACCAGCTTCTCGATAAAGACGCTGTCAAACACGAGGCGCGCGTTGCCCGCCAGATCGACAAAGCCGACATTGTTCTCGCGGCATACGGCCTGAGCCTCCGGCGAGAGATAGGGAGCGATGAAGATGGGCACTGCTTTCCGTCCAAGGCGCGCCGCAAGATTGCGCAAGTCCAGCAGTCCCGAGCGGACATGGCGCGGTTGCCCGCTCGACTTCACTTCGCACAGAAGCAAGCGCGGCTCATTGCCGATCTGAATGTGAGCAACGATATCGGCGCCCCGGTCGCGGCTCGACGGCGGCTCGACATCGATCGCTTCGACCTGGATCGCCGGCACCTCCCCGATTATCTTACCGAGGACCCCAACCGCCCGGCTTTCCAGCTCTTTCACCTGTTCGGTCACTTTCAACATCCGCTGAAAATAGCATCTTCAGTGAAAAAGTCAATATATTTCACTGAAATAGGCCATTTCAGCAAACGTTGAAAGCACCCAAATCCATGAAATACACCATATTATAGAACGACTTAGGCTACCCAGCCCCCGGTTGCGAGCGGGGCCTTTCATCCCCGCCGTCCCATGACCGGCGCGCTTGGGGCAAAGCTTCCGCCGATAGCGCGCATCGATCGTTAGCTTCCAAATGCGTTGGCCGGACGCCTTGTACCTGCGCGGAGATCAGCCACACTCCTGATCCCCGCAGCATAGCCCGCCGGGCTGCACGGACTTGTTTCGCTCAGCGTCGGGCTCGCTATTTCGCAACCAGGCTCTGAAACCTGTCGAAAGCAGCCCGTGTCCTCGCCGCAAAGCCGTGCTTTGCCCGGAACTTTTGGTCAACGAACCCCAGCGACTTCGTCAGGAAGTCGGTACCGGTCTTGAACCACTCGGGATTTTCGTTCCGATAGGCGTCCACCGCGAGGCTGGCCCGATCGACGACTGCGTTGAGCTCGCGCAAGGTCGGATAGTGCTTCACGTCGATGTCTCTCAGCAACATCTGTGTCAAACGTTCAGATGCATCAAGCTGCGGAAACTTCCAGCGCGCGTAAGCCATCACGGTGTCGAAATCCAGCGGTTGAGCCAGGAAGGCTGGCCGGTCGTTTTCCTTCTGCCGGATCTCGCTGACATAGGCCTCCCTCTTCTCTCTAACGGAGTCGAACACCGCTTGTGCGATCTCGAGGAGCGATGCAACGTTGTTGAGGTCCCGGCGCAGTCGCTCGGGTGTCGAGCCTTCGTTCTTGTAGACAAGCTGGTGCGCAATCAGCGCCCAAGCATCTTGCAAGACCGTCCGCACCTGAATCTCACAATCGAGATCAGTAATGCCGTCATATCGTCCGCCGGCGTAGCCCGCGCCCAGCCTGACAACATAGGCCTTGCCGTTGTAACCCATCCTGTCCGCGCCGAGATCGAGCGCTTTGTCGATACGTTCGCGGACATCGAACGCCGCCCCAATGATCTCGGCGACCTTTGCAAGCTCCGCTTCATAGGCGCACACCACACGAACACCAGCGAGATCGGTTGTTTGCGAGAGCGGACTCGTGTAGCCCTTGCGCCCAATCTTAGTCTCAAAGCTGTCCAGCGTCTTTGTCCGGTGACTAAGGGAGACCGGAGCAAGTCCAGCTGCCGCTAGTTTGGCGGTGAGGATATCGCGGATTTCCGGGGCGAGCTTTTCGTAGAGCGGTCGGATCCTCGCGTATTCATCGCGCCTTGCGCCGACATCGTCAGTTTCGCTCATGTCCATCGGCCTCGGTCAGATCGCAATGCAGCGGCATAATTGAGCGCCTCACTCACGCCGTCTCAAGATTGGTGGGTGGATGATCTCTCAGGGGCACTTGCCGGAACGCAAAAGCGTCAGCGCGCCGGTCCCGCAACCCCAGGCGGAACAATTACAAGGCACCGCATTGACCTGAGTTGCACCACCGAAAATCGCAACCGCGTCAACCAAACTGTGAGCAAAATTCGTGATTCGCATAGCTTTGATTCGCTTCGTGCCGAGAAAACGGTGGATGGCAACGAAAAGCACCTTACTTCTGTTCCCGTAACGTTCTAAGCTAATCTCATGGCAAAATCCATCACAACAAGTCAGCTGTTGGGCGAAATTGGCGAGGCGGCTATCCGCTTACGCTTTCTCCATATTGGATTCCAGTTTGACGGCCGCTCGCGACTAGAAGCCGGCGTGGATGGCATCGCGGAAGTCATGGACAGAGGAAAACCACTTGCCCGCATGATCGCTGTACAAGTCAAGGCAAGGGAAGCGGCGCGCTATTCGGGTGAAGACGAGGCTGGCTTCAGCTATCTGCTACGCCCCGATGACCTCGCCTACTGGCGAGGGTCGAACCTTCCGATCATTATCGTTCTCTACCGTAGGTCGGACGAAACCTATTTCTGGAAGGAAGTCGGCGGCTTTCTGGAGGAGGAACGCAGGCTGCAATTCGACAAACAGCGCGACATTCTCGATGCGAACGCTGTAGACCGGCTCGCAGCCTTGACCGTGCCAAAGGCTGGCTTTGGCTACTATGTTCCGCCATTAGGCGGTGGCGAGGAAGCGCTGGTCAATATTCTGCCGATCACGCTGCCAGGCGAGATATTCATATCATCAACGCCGCACACGTCGAAGAAGGCTACATCTATTCTGCTGGATGGCGATGAGCCAGCACGCTTCGACTGGGTCATCAAGGGCGGGACCTTCTGGTCGTTCTCCGATCCACGCAAGTCCGTCTGCAGACACATCGTGGACCTTGACCAGGTCGAAGCGATCGACACGAAATCTATCGCATTCCACGAAGATCATGATGAACAGAACAACTTCGCTTTCCTGCTGCGCATGGCACTTGGCCATCAGGTGCGCGAAGACCTCTGCTGGAACAAGGACCGGAAGCTGTACTACTACCGCGCGCTGACCGAGAACAAGTCGAGAATGTTCGCCTACGAAGCATCCAAAAGAAAGACGTCAGCCGAGGTCGTGAACGTTGCACAAAATAAGGCGGACACTTCCCGCGTTGACTTTGTTCGGCATCACGCATTCGCTCCTCGATTTGAGCGGCTTTACGACCAATGGTATCTGGTCATCAACCCGACCTATTTCTTCACCACTAACGGATTTATCCCGCATTCGTATCCTGCGGCGCTTTTGGCGGGAAAGAAGCGGCTTGACAACAGCGCATCGCTGCGCGGTCAAGTGGTCATGTGGCACCGCTTCTTGAGTCAGTCGCAACGTGACGAGAACAATCTTTTCGCCAAGAAATCCGCAGAGCCACGCTTGATTTTTTCAGAGCCGCCCACGGTGGCATTGGCGACCCGCGTTCCGGAAGATAGCTGGGGATCCCAGAAAAAGCCCTTACCGGACGCTGATGACGGGCAGGAGCTGATGTTCGGATGAAATTCGACACTAAAATATTCGACGAGCCGCATCTGGAGTTCGGCGACAAGCACCATCATCCGGACCCACGCCTGGGCCTGTTTGAGGCGGGCCCGCTTCAGATCCCACTTGGTGATGTCGTCAAGATCGCAGTGGTCGGCAACGCAAAGACGGTAGAGGATGCGAAGGAGTTCTTCGTCGAGGCCACAGCCGGCTTCGCAGGCAACGGTGAGAAGCATCCAAATCTTCATCCGGACTTTCCAGGGCTTGGGAATCAGAATCCCTTCCGCTGCAAGTTCGAGATCGCGGACGGCGCAACCGCGGCTATCACGCAAACGAAAATCGACAAGATTTGCAAAGAACCGCATCACGGCAAAGCTGTCGAGATGGCCGTTGATGAAATCGTTCAGCAACTAGAAACTCTCGACGAGGGAAGTCATCGGCCTGACGTTGCTATTGTAGCTCTCCCGGTCAGCCTGATCGAACGCGTGTGGAACGCCAAAATCGATTCAAAGGCAACGACCGAGAAAGACGACAGTGGCGGATCGGACGCGCCTGATTTTCGCGGCATGCTCAAAGCCAAAGCGATGGGGTTGAGTTTTCCAATTCAGATCGTCTGGGAAGACGTGTTTGACGAGGCCGCGAGCATCCCGCGCAAAATCAAGGAAAACCGCGCACGGAAGATTCAAGATAAGGCTGGACGGACATGGAACCTGTTCACCACGCTGTATTATAAGGGCACGGGCCGCATTCCGTGGCGCAAGATGGCGCAGGATGGTGAGTTCACGGCCTGCTACATCGGCGTCAGCTTTTACCGCGAGGTCGGCGGGCAGCAGCTCTTTACCAGCGCCGCCCAGATGTTCGACGAGCGAGGTCGTGGCTTCGCCCACACGGAAAGTCGCGGCAGGCATCCTTACATGACTGAGGACGACGCAAAACAGCTTATCGCCGACGCGTTGGCGGCTTACAAAAATCACCATAAGCACTATCCGGCACGCGTGATCGTGCTGAAAACCTCGCAATTTCGCGAAGAGGAGGCTAGTGGCATTCTGGAGGCGATTGACGAAGCCAGCGCCGAGCTTCGCGATTTGGTTTGGGTTCAGGAGTCTTATTCGGTGAAAGTCTTGCGGGACGGCAATTACCCGGTGATGAGGGGAACCTTCGTGGAGCTCGATGGCAAAGGGCTGCTATATACAAACGGCAGCATTCCCTATTACGGGACCTATCCGGGGATGTATGATCCAAAGCCGTTGCTGTTGTGCCCATACGAAGGCCATGACAGCACCATCGCGCAGATTGCTAGCGAAGTTCTGTCGCTGACCAAGATCAACTGGAATTCGACGCAGATGAATCAGAAGCTTCCCATACCCATTCGAGCAGCACGCTCAGTTGGAGAAGTACTAAAATATGTGACTGACGGAAAGGTCAGTACAGACTACGCAAAATATATCTAGTCCCCCCCAACGAGAAAACGCCTGCGACAATGTGTCGATACGCGCGCTGCATGCGGACGCAGTCAAACGGAGCGCCAGGGCTCGCATGGACTAGCAATTCGGTTGACCATCAGGGACCGCTAGTATGTGTGCGCAAAAGAGCGGGCTTGATCTATTGCCGCACGCGTCAGCGGTAGAAAAGTTCGTTGTTAAAGCGCCGCGGCTTCTGCACCCAAACAGACCGGCTCGGATTGCTTCCGTTGCCCTCAAAAACTTGGTGAGCAAGGTTACGCTTCACCACCTTGGCCACAAGTTGTAGTTGCTTACTATGGGCAGCCGGGCGATCATCACGGAGATTATGGTCTGCCTCCGTTATATTCTTGGTCGCACATTGTCGTCGCCGATCGGGACAGGCCTCAACTGTGCGAAGTGAGCATGTCCGAAACTGCGTTCCGTTTTCTCCTGCAAGACGACTTGCAGCCATTCCGCCCATCGCGTTGTTTCATTGTAGCGGATCCCAATAGCAACGATCGAAGACAGTGGACGTTGCGACTGGATCGTCCCAAAGATGCTGCCTGGGTCTATGAGTTGGACGACATCAAGGACTGGATGCTTCACGGCACCAAGCCGGTCCGGAAGATCTTCTACGATTCAAGCAATCCGCACACTCCCTTTCGGGAGCTGGAACGTGACGAAGTTTTTCGGGCGTATCTCAGGAAAATCCTGGAGGGGCTCCCACCGCAGTTCAGGAATCGGCGCAAATACGCTCTGATGCCATCGATTGGCGACGAAAAAACCAGAACGCGCTACAAGGACGCCGTCGAAGCTGCGATTCCCGGCATCACCATCGTGCCGGAACCCGAGATGGTCGCCGAGTATTTTCGCCTTCTCAAGCGTACGCTCAAGCTCGAGACTGGGACCAACAACGTCCTCCTTGTCATCGACGTGGGTGCCTCGACCGCCAACATGACTTTGGTGTTGAGCCGGCGAGATGGCACGATCGTTGAGGCCGATGCGAAAGGAGCACAGCGAGACCTTCGTGTGCGCGCGTTGAGGGGCGACAGTGTCGGTCATGCGGGGCGCTGGGTTGATGTCCGGCTTGCGGAAATTCTTGGTGTAGACGACTTTCTGCTGGAAAAGGAGCGCGACCGTACCCTGCGCGCGGTAGAGCGAGCAAAGGTGCGGTCTAGCCACGCGAACGTCGTGGCCCCTGTCGAGGTTCCGTCGGCCACTCCCCTGTTTATCGATCGACGAACCCTCGAGACCGTAGCCAACGAGCTCTGGCAAGCGCTGCAGCCTCTGTTCGAAAGGCTGTGTGAGCGCCTCTATGAGAACCAGATCTCGTCAGAAGATGCCCGCCGCAAGAGCGAGGAGCGGCTTCGCGATCGCAACGTCGGTTCGGCAAAGGAGGCCTATCGCCTCATCGATACCATCTTGCTGGCCGGAGGGACGAGCCTGCTGCCCGGCTTTGAGGATGCGATGATGTCAACGCTGTTCCCGGACGACCATCGCCCAACGGTGCTTCGGGTGGGAAGTTCGTTCGCGATTGCCGCCGCGGCCGGCGGGCTCGCCCACATTCTTCATAATTACGATCCACCGCGTCTGCGTGAACCGGATGGACAAGGCGGCAATGTCTTCAAGGCACCATTGGAGTCCACGCTCGCCTATCCGCTGTTGCTGGGCGTCAAGCAACCGGCAGAGCTGGAACAGCAGGTTACCGTACTCGATCCGAACGATCCCTTCATCGACGACGGAGGCAAGCGTCCCATTTCCGATCTGCCGGCCTTCGCAAAGGGTGCGCAGCCACGAATGCGGCTGATCCCGGGCGGCGCAGCAGGTGTTGCGGCTCGTCAGGGTCGAAAATTCGACGCTTTTCGTGTCCGTCAATCACCAGGCAGGATGGAGGTCGAATGGGATCCGGCAAAGCAGCGGGCGACCATCCACTCCGAGCAGGTCGAGGGAACCAAGGGCTCTCTCTGGATTGACGCCAATACGCTTCGAACGCGCCAGGAATCCTCGCTGGATCCCTTCGATGGCCCTCTGCAGCCCGGAGCTCTCGCGGTCGACGCGGCGGAAGACGTGGTGCTCGATCTCGGGATGTCAAAAATCGTTGCCCTGACTGCGGATCGCGGCTGGATTTCCGCGGAAGAGCTCGATCGCGTCGTGCTGGAAGGTCTCGACGAATCCGATTTGCTGCCGAAGACCGAGAGCGAGCCCGACGCAGCGCTCGATGCAAAAGGCACGGATACGTCTGAAGCGACCCTGTCCCCGCAAGATGTGGAAATTGTAACGCCCGCCCCTCCTTCGCTTGCGGAAACGGCTTCTGTGGTCGGACAAGCCGCCGAGGTGGCGATCAACGATGACCGCCGCAGAGCGCACAGCAGCGCAGAGCCTGCCCTGTCAGTCGTGCCGCTTGCTCCGGCGCCCGCGGTTCAACCCAATCTTGACGAAGAGAGCCGATTTGACTGGGACGCCCGCATTTCTGACTCTCGGTTCTCCCATGCTCTCGATGCACTCCGAGAATCGCTGAAAGCGACAGATCTTCATCTGCAGTTCGACGATATCGTCGTTGCGCTATTGGCGCTGGCCGTGCGCCCAATCGTCCTGCTTGCTGGACCTCCCGGCTGTGGCAAGTCGACGCTCGTTCGCACAATCGCGCGCATCTTAGGGAGAGAGGGAGGACAGACGTTCCACGAAGTTGCCGTTCAGGCGCATTGGGAGAACGATCACGTGCTGTTCGGGGACGACGGAGAGCTGCGTCACTTGCTTGGAGGTGATCCGGACTCGCATTTGATTCTTTTCGATGAGTTCAACCTGACGCGTCCTGAATACTACCTGTCACGGCTGTTCCACGCGCTCGATGGCGGCGACGGCGCCATCACGCGCGAGCTGAAGATGGCTCCATGCCGGATCTTTGGTACGATGAACATCGACGATTCCTCGCGGCCACCATCGCCGAAAGTGATCGACCGGTGCTTTCTTCTTGAGCTCGCACAGGTCCCTTGGGACGCAGTCAACCCGACGGTGTTGACCAGGCTTGAATCAGTACCGGTGCTGCCGGGCCTGCCGAGTGCCGCAGTCGATGGTGCGAGCACCGATGAGCGCGTCGATGCCGTGCTGCATGCGCTGCACGTCGCCGTTTTTGAACATGATCTACGCCATGACCTTCTACCTTCCCGGCGCGTCATCGCCGACGTCAAGGCGATTTTGAGCCTGCATCATCGATTGGACCTGCAAGGCAAGGGGCTGTTGAAGCGGGACGAACTCGTCGACCGAGTCCTTGCAAGCCGGATCCTGGTGAAGATAGCCGGCGCCTTCGATCAATTGCAGCCGGCGCTGGATGCCCTGGAAAAGGCGGTCGAGGGCGCCGAGGAGCTTCCCCGCACCCGACGGCGTCTGAAGCTGGCGCGCCAGCAGGCACGACTTGGATTTGTGTCGCCTTGGCAATAGGACAGACCTTCATTGAAGCCGTGCGGGTTGCAGGCGCCGACGGCGTCAGCGTCGAATACGCCTGGGAGCCCAAGACGTGGTACCTCATTCGTGATGATGCCCCGTATCTCGATGTCCTGATCAGGGGCCACCGGGCACAGGCCGAGAGCAAGGCAAAGCTGGAGCTGCTTGACGACCCCGCGCCGGAAGGTGCGCGATGGCAACGATGGGACCTCGAAGCCGAGCTGGCATATAATCGTCGCCTGGGCGAGGTGAGCCTGGCGTTGAAGGTGCCAAAAGGTTGCACCTTGCGGTGCTACATTATTCCAACACTGCTGCTCGGCTACCGTGACGTGATCGCGATGGTCGAGGATATCGAATTGGAGCTCGGAATAACCGCCGCCTGGGACATGGTCACTGAGCGTCCGGAGCGGACATGGAGCCGCCGCGCCGAAGGTGGGCAGACCATCGCGCCGTCCGAACTTGTTGGACTCGTGATCGAGGAACTGCCTGCAGCACTCTCGATCCGCCGAGATCCATTCGCGGAACTTGGACCTCATGCCAGGCGCGGCGTGCCGCTCGCCGAGAATGCCATCATCTCACACTGGGCGGTACGCAGGCATAGCCAGCTACTCGAGGCAGCCACCCTGGTTACGACTGAATTGAGCCTGCTCCGATTGAAGGGGACCAGGAGCAACTCCGAGGGGCGGCAAAAGAAGCTTGACGAGGAGATAGAGCGGCTGGTCGCCCTCGAATTCAAGCTGACAGAGCTGTCGAGGTCACTCACGCGTCTTCGCGACGAGGTGGAGCTGATGACCGTCCTCGTGCATCCAGGTCCCCTGTTTCAGCGCGATTATCGCCTTCGTCGGCTGCTTCGCGCATTCGCGCCTCGCATATCCGAGTCATTCTCTGCAATCGAGTCATCAAGGTCGCATTTTCCTCCGGTGTTCCTGAACAGTCTGTGGGCGCTTTGGGGCGCCGTATGGCTGGCCAAGGAATTCCGTCGGCTGGGTTTCACGGGCGCATGTTATGCGCAGGCAACAGACGTGGTGAGCTCCTGCTCCTGGCGCTTTCAGCGCGACGACATCGTTGTGGAGCTCGATTATGAGCCCGGCCCCGTATTCATCGATTACCAGGAGCTGCCGCCCGCCCATGATCGCACCGTGCCGGCCCTCGAATGGGCGGCGCGCAATCAGGAGCTGGATCCGGACCGTCCCTTTTTGGGCTCTGAACCTCGCTGCGCACCGGATTACATCATCCGGATCACCACCGCGCATACCAAATGTCTCGTGGTCGGGGATGCGTGTTTGGCAAGCCCGAAACACCATGGCAAGGGCCAGGACAAGACGAGCACAAAGCCATACACCGTTGAGCGATACAGGCGAACACTTGGCTGGGCGACCGGCGACCTGGTCGTCCGATGTCACCCTATGGGAGGATTTGTTGTGTTCCCTCCCCCCGCGGCGGCATGGCAGGACTTGCAGCAGATCCCGGGTGCGAGTGATTGCACGCTGCTTTGCCCAGGCCCCCAGCAGGATCCGGAAGCAAGCCGCCGGCTGGAGAACATGCTGCTGATGGTGGTGCCGCAGCTGGCATCGTCACTGGCACTGGGATCGTCACTGGCAAACGGCTCCGCCGCCTCACAGCACGCCGGCGAGCTTTTATTCAGCAACATCTAACGGAACGAGCGCTCTTGCCGCGAGGGATGGCAGCGCCGTGAGGGACGTTTTGAAGTCGCGGCCGGCAAGGTATTCTGCGTTCATCTGATAGCCCCGCCTGGAGGGTCCGCCTCAGGAAGAGCTCATATCGGGCAGCGTCGATGGGTCGCAAAATACGTCACATCAACCGGCGGACCAAGACAGAACCGCAAGCGCTTTCCTCTCACGAGAATGCCACAAACATCGTTGGGCCTGGCATGGAAGACCGCGGCCATCGGCGCAGGTGAGCTCCCCAAGCACGCGTCCTACTTGATCATCTTTTCGGATGCACCCGAGCCGGATCCCGACGCTCTCTTTCCTTCTCTTCGAGATCCTTGACCGCCTTTTGGGCCTGCTCTTCAGCGACGCGACGCAAACGCGCCGCCAACGTTTCGTCGTGAACTTCACCGGAGAGACCCGAAGATGGCGAACGGCGCAAGCGGCGCGCTTTTCTTCCTTCCATCATGCCTCGGCCTCACTGTCGTGGTTTCCTACGCCGAATTTCCTCCAAAAGAAGCGAGGATTCAACCGGGGATCGAAGTAATGTTTGCGTTTTACCCATACGAAGCCCTCGTGCCGCGAAATGACGGCAACGTCGATCGGACCACCTACGGTCTCCAGTTCGGCGGAAGCCCTTCTCTTTATAATTGTAATATTTACAAGTGCTTCAGCAAGGTTGGCCATCTCCTGCTTGGGCATCAAGCGGACCATATCCTCGATCGACCAGAAAAAATGGTTCTTCAGGTCATCGCTCGCCGAACCAAAATAGCTCTGCTTGAGCGAATCTGCGGCTATCTCGAGCGCCTGCTTCAATGCCTTCCTTCGCTCGCCGCCCAGACCAAGACTTGAACTGATGTGGGGCGCCAGGTCCTTAATCGCGCTGACGAAATAATGGGCGACCTGATCCTCCAGGATATCGTCGACCCCGTACAGGAAGCGTCGGGCAACATCAGGCTGCGCGAATGGAATGACTGTTCCCTGATTTTCGGACCGATCGACGTCATAGTAGTCGCCTTCGAGGCAGCGCAAGCTTCCGCCCAAGACGCCGTCGATTGTGACGTTGTGGAGCGAGGGAAACTGCTCACTGTCTCCAAAGCCGGCAAACACCAGCCCGGTGTGGGAACTGGTAAATACGTGGCGGCTGAAGACGTCGAGCACATATTGCCGCAGCGTCCGCTTGTCGGCGTCATCCAGAGGATAATTTCCGAACTGCTCGGCTGCGATCTGATCGATCAGCGCTGCCCGATCACTCAACCAGGTCTGCAGCGTGGTCTCGTCCAGTATTCTGGCGTGATTGGGATCTGCGGCTTTCAGCTTGTTGACAGTACTGATACTGCCGTAATCGATCAGCGCCCGGGTCTCTTCTCGTATCACCTCCGGCAGGATGTCTCTGATGCGCTGTTGCAGCGCCTTTGTCCGCCGCCTCGTGAGGAAAGGAATGCTCTTGCCACGCACTTTGCTGACCGGTTCCTGGAGAATCTCCCTGACGTTGCGGGTGAACTGACTTTCCTGCTGATCCTCGGTTGGCCTGTGCTTGACGTCGAGCCAATCAACGAAACATTGCGTCCAGTCGCAGACACTTTCACATGCGGTGCTCCCCTTTTCCTTCCTGAAATCCTTGATCAGGACTTCCCACGGATAACCGTAGAAATCGAGCGAGTTGTAGATCATGAGCCCGACCGGCTTCTTCTCCGACAACTCGAACAGCTTGTTCTCGGACGCGTAGGTCTTGGCATTGGAGCCGTGCCCTATCGTAACCACGCTGTCTGCAGCCAGCGCCACCGCGCTCCGATTAAGCACCGCGATTTCCGCAGTCATCCGCCTACCCCGTTCTTAAAGTGCTTCGTTGATCAGATTTCGCCTCGTCGCAACCAGTTCAGGAATCGCCCGGCGATGCTCGCCGGCCGCGCTGCGGTATCCGTCCCGCCGGGACGTTTCAAAGGCAACAGGTCATCGCTCAGCCGATCGGCGTCGATCTCTTCCTGGGACATGGCGCGAGCCCATACCACCCGATCGTTGCGCACGAAGTAGTGGGACTGGCATTGAAGGCCATAATTGCCGATCGATGGATGCAGCGAGACCGTCTCTCCATCGAATGTCACCGACCAGCCTTGTCTGCTGATCGGCGTCACCACCTTGGAGCCGCAGCCGCAGAAGCACCGGTGAGCCGCCGTGGCATAGGGTATCGAGACATAGATCACCCTGTCGGCGAGCTCGTCCGGTATGAAGTCCACGAATTCGTGGGAGATCGAAATGCTGCTTCTCATTGATCTTCATTCGCTAGGTCATTGCCGCCAATGGTATAGGTGCTAAAGAACTCGTGCTCCTGATCGAGATAGAACCCGAGCAGGCGCTTCCAGCGGATCACCGCCAGAGCCGCATTGAGCGCGTTCAGGTCGGCGATCTGTATATTCAGATCGTATTCGTTTCGGTCGGCGTTGGTGGCAAATGGGATTCGCCGCTTAGTCCAGACATGATCACGTTTGCCCTCGACACTGGTCGTGGTTCGGATGATCCCGCCAAGCTTGTCTTCACTGACGTAAAGACCCATTCCAACATCGATGAAAGGGGTCTTCAGTTCCTCAAGTTTCTTGACAATGCTGATCTTGTCGCCGCCCTCCATGCAGAGAAAAACGAAATCCAGCCCCTCCAGCATGGAAGCATTCGCGGCGGTCACATATGTCGGGTGAGTAATGATCCCCGACCGCATCCTATCGTAGAGCTCTCGAAAATAATCAACCTTCCTCAACTTCCGCTCCAGATCAAGCCCTGAAGCCGCCCCCGGCGCACGAAATGCGTTGTGCTGATAAAATACGTCCCCGTCGAAGAGATGAATTTCTCCGACCGGCGTCTTGGCAACCAGATCCAGCACATAGCCGCCAGTCCCACCGAGCCCGACGATGCCAACCCTGTTAATCTTCAGCTTGTCGGAGATCGCCACGATCTCGGCGCGGCTGGAGGCCGTATCCAGATAGCGAAACACCGAGCCGGCCTCTTCCCCCGCGACCAGCGGGAATGTTCTGGCCGTAGCATCGGGATCGAGCGCGCGGGCTGGACCACCGAGAATATCAGCGTAGGTGGTTATCTTGTCGTAGTAGTTCTCGTAGCGCCCCGTCGGCTGCGGCTTGGCAGAGAACGTTCGGTCTGCGGCAAGGCCGTCTGCGATGGGAACAACGGCATCGCTGTTGCGAATCCTCTCCAACGGACGGCCGCTCTGATCGCACGGAAACTCGCCGCCGAAGTGTATGGTGTGACTGTCCGGAGGCTGGATCCGGTCATTGGACAAAAGCAGCGAAGTCGCCAGAAATCCGCGTTTTACTTCCCTCCTTGCGTTCACATAGGGAACATCCCGCATGATCAGAAAACCGTTTCTGATCTGCACGTTGAAGCCTTCATCCCGGAGCCGCTTGAGCTCCGGGTTAAGATCGAACAGTCTGCGTGACATCGAAGATCATCCCATTCTTGATACGAACCGCCTCGCCTTCCAGCAGCGTCCCGTTCGGGTTCTGCTTCGGCCCGTGGCGATAGCGAACCGTGAACATGACGTTGTCCCCGGTCGGCAGGTTCGGAAAGGCGTATTTGACGACTTCGACGAACGAAAGCTTGGTTTCAGCGACTTCCTTCTTCTGGCCGTTGACGATAATCGCGATGGCCTTCTGCGAATAGAAGTGCTCGTCCTCCTTCAATTCCACGACGCTGTCGTCCCACGGGATCAACTCGTCTTCCTGATCACCCTCGACTTCGCGAAACAGATCACGATGCTTCGGGATGCCGGCCAGCTCGTAAAGCGCGGCCCCGGTTGTGCGCATCGGCGACGGAAAGACCTCGCGATCGACGTGGATACGGACTTCGGCGTGCTGCTGCTGATCGGTCATTTTCTGGCTCCCAAAGCTGAGGTTTGCTAATAATATCACGTCTGCTTAATAAATCAAGCAAAACTAAGCATGCTTGACATTTTAAGCACACTGCGTCATCCTGCAATGCGATATCGAACCCATGTTGGGTGCATCATGGCCAAAGGCGACGCTGAGACGGCGGGGGTGAATCTAGGCAGCTACCTGTCATCAATACGCGCGGACCGCGGGCTCACACTGCGCGAGGTGGAAGCCAGCACCGGAAACGAGGTTTCGAACGCCTACCTGTCCCAGATCGAACGCGGCGTGATCGCAAAGCCATCTGCGCGCGTGCTGGGCGCCCTGGCAGAGGTTTACAGGATCGACAACGTACATCTGCTCGAACTGGCGGGATATGTAAGTCCAGCGAGACGTGAGCCCCTTTCTCGCCGCGGTCGAACCAGCGCGCTTGCGGAGCACAATCTGACCCCCGAGGAAGAGGTTGCGATGCTTGAATATCTGCGCTGGTATCGGCATCAAAATCGGCCAAAAAGGTAATTTGCGACCGGCTGACCGGTATCACGTCGGTCCCGCGCAAAAGCCGCCGTGCCCGGCCGCGAGCCGATCGCGCTAGCAGGCTGTTGAAGAACTCAGCCGCGTTCGCAAACGAAGGCTGAGCCTTCGCCATTGTGGATGTAGAAGCGGCCGACGAGCCTGTCTGCAGTGCCGATCATAGCCCATCCGCGACCGCAGGACGGATCGTTCTCGTCGTGCCCTTCCCATGAGAACTCGGCGCAAGCCGATCCGTCGCGGGTGCCGTAGCGCACGTCCAAGAAGCCCTTGAGAGCCCCAAAGGCGATTTCGCCATCGGACTTGCCCTGGAAGGTGAGATGCGCCTCTTCGACAAGATCGAGGACGTCGCTATCCCAGACGTCCATCTCGACGATGCGCCAGCGGCCTGCAAAGGCCTTCGCGAGGCCGGGCACCTTGGCCATCAGCCGGTCTCCGTGATCAGCTTGGGCAGTCACACCAGATTGTAGGCGGTGGCAGCGAAGGTAAAGGCCCATGCGACGCCATCACGGCCACGGAAGCTGGTCTTCTCTTGCCCGACGACCGTCTTGATCCAGCCGAATGCCTCCTCGATCCGCTTGCGGATGCGCTGGCTGACGGCATAGCCGCCGTGCCGGGTCGTTCGCCCGTCAATCGCAGAGCTACGGCCGCTGGTGTTCTGTGCAACATGCGGCGTCACGTTCATCGAGCGCAGCTCATTGACGAAGTCTTCTGCGTCGTAGGCTTTGTCGGCGCCAAGCGTGATCGCCGTCGGCCGGTCGGCACGAGGCTCGATCATGTGCAGCGCGGCCACCCGTTCGGCATGCCCATCCGCCGCCGTCAGGCAGGCGTCGACCAGCAGGCCGCGGCGGTTCTCCATCAGCCCGTGCCCGATGAAGCACAGCTTCGTCTCCTTGCCTTTACCCTTGCGGTAGAGCCTGGCATCGGGATCGGTGGTCGAAGCATGGGTGTCGTTCGAACGTTTCTGGCCATGGAAGTCCGCTTCGGCATTGCGCCCACCGCCTTGCGCGGGCGGCTCGCCAGAGCCGTCCTTCGGCTTGACGCTCTTCATCGAGGCCCAGGCCTCCATCAGCATGCCACAGCGTGAGGAGATGCTAGACGCATGCGTGCGGCACGGCATTGCGATGGTCGAACTGGTAGATCGCTTCTATTTTTTCGATCCAGAGCAGCTTCCTAAGGAAGCTGTCTTCAACATGAATGGCAAGGCAACTCAAATTAAGAAGCTTACCGATGAATACGATCGTCTGAAGCGTAACGAAGCCGATAAGGCTTGGTACGAGCAGTTCGGCTCGGAAGAGGATGATTAGCGCTTCTTCTTCGACTCGCTCACAGCAAGGGCCACGCCCAGGTGCGGACGTGGCTCGCTATTGCGTCAGACTATTGCGACGGCGCTGGCTCTTCTAATAGTTTACGAACTGAATTTCACCTGCGATTCGTCCATCCGGTGGCGCGTCGACGTATTCCGTCACATGAGCGCAGACGCACGCACGATCACCAACGATCTGAGGTCGCTGCCCCGTCCAGCGCCCTGACGCGCGTAGCGCACCCAATCCTTCCTTTCACCCCATCCTTGCCCGCATCACGGCGCGGCTATCCCGCTCAGGAAAATCGGAACATGCTCGCATCGAGCTGTCCCGGTGCGATACCGATCAGCCAGGCAGCGTTGCCGGCGGCATCGGTGATGATCGTAGTGTTGATGTCCGCCGAGTAGAACGAAGCGGCCGGGACGTCGGCGAACGAATGCAGTGACGTGCCCGCGAAGTTCAGGACGTCATTCGTGCCGCCCGCGTTGAAGTCCTGGACGTTCAAGTAGCGAATGCGATAGTTCCGCTCTTTGCTTTCCATGTCCATCGACGCCTCCTTACATGCGATCTGATAAGATGAGCGGGGAGACCATCGCGGTTGCCGCTGCCCTTTTCGCAATAGCTTTCCTCTTGATCGGGCTCTAGGGAAGTAAGTGCTCGCATCCTACAGTCAAGTTATCGGCCAATAGAAGCACGAAAAGATCGTCAGTCGTCGTGAAGCCTTCTGCTTCGCGAACCCTCATAAGCTTTGTTCCTTTCTTAGAAGAACAGCGTCGGATATGTAACTCCTCCTCCCTACCAGGACCCGAGGACTCGGGTGCTGCAGGCGGGGCGGAGATACAATCGGGGCTTGGCCGCTAGCTGGTGGGTCTCGTACCGAGATTGAATTTGCATGTTTACCTGACGTTGAGGATTGACGGAACGCCAACCATGTCCTTTAGTTCTCGTACTTGGCGGTCGATAGCTGTTTCGCCCAGACAGCCTCTCTGAGGACCCAGGCGCTTTTTGGTCATGATTTTGCGGCCAAGCCGCCGAAGCAGTTTTCTAGGATGAGGTGAATGAACGTCGCGGAAATCCACGCGCGTATTGACGGGGCTCTCAATGCCAACAAGAGAGCTGAGACCATAGTTATCTCAATGGCGGTCGGTATTTTCCTGCTAGGCACGGCCAGCTTCTTATTGGCGTACTTCGAGAAAAATCCGTACGTGGGCGGCGGGAGCGTGCTCCTGACGGGTTTTCTGTATTGGCCGATAAAAGAAGTGCTCAAATTGCGCCGGGATAACCTGGTGCTCCAGGTGGTCCCCGTAGTGGCAGCGCAACTAAGCCCCGCGGATCTCTCAAAAGAGCTGAAGAAAACGCTGGATTACTTGCGAGGCAAGAAATGATCGAGCGGCCCGCAATCCGCGTCTTGGAAGACATTATCGCCGATCTGGACGACATTCCCGGCGAGGAGAGGACAGTCGTCACCAATCTCTCCGCTATAGAGGTGATCTCTGGCCTGTGGAATGCGTTCTTGTTCGGGAGTTCGGATCGAGAAGAAGATGACATTGTGATTGAGCGATGGGAGAACGTTTTTGGGAACGTTCTCGGAGCTGGGAGCGTCGCACTGGCGGCCGTAATGATGACGATTAGCATCTCTTCGTTATGGGCTTGGTCTATTTTCAACGTGATTACTGTGGCAGTTGGTCTGATTGGCGGACTGGCGAGCGCCGTGAACTCAATCACTGGATTGCGATCAACAAAACGAATGCGCGGAAGGAAGTCTCGGTCTGACAGTTAGGAGGCGGCGGAGGAAACGATTGCGGCATTCTTTCGTTCATACGCGCCGGTATTTACGGGGCTGGGAGCCGCGTGCACCGCCACAGCTGCTCTGTTCAGCATCGCAGTTGCTCTTAGAGCAATGAAAAGAACGGACCTTGAGATCAAGCGGCTCGAAAAGCAGCTGTCGGAGCCAACAAGCACTTCACCGGCTGAACCATTTGTTGGACATTGGATAAACAGCCCGAAAGTTAGTCTCCTGCTTATGGTTTTGGCGGACACTACAAAGGCTGTACTGCTCTTGTTTATCATCGAGCGGGCAGTCTCGTTTTTTCTTGCTGACAGAGACTCAGATGGCGTTGTTGCGCCGCTGTGGTGGTTCTTGCGAGAGACGATACGGGAGCGGTGTTCTTTTTGTTCTGGCCTGTAGTTCGGAGTCTCGCTCGCTTCAAGGCGATAGTGCTGAGTGGACCTGCAGGGTCTGAGTGATCGATCATCGAACTCTCAAAGAACATCTCTGACGCACTCGCTGCCGAGAATTTTGAGAAGCTCCGAGCAGCTTCCAATCTATGCACGCGAGAGATACCTAACTAAGCGGGTTGTGCCATAACGGAACCATTCGTTGGTTGCCTAATTGCTTGAAATCCTCACGGCCGGATGTGGTCAAAGCAGTCGGAGAAAACACGTCGAGCCAATCTGGGGGAGGGGGAGTTCGTGACTTCCATCTCGACGGCTGCTGTTGCGGCTTCGTGGGGACAGAGAGCTCTTGCTCGCATCCGACTTTGTCGTCGACGTCTTACTGCACGGCTTAGTTGGCTGCGCGTTCTGGCGACAGCGGTAGTAAAGATGTGGCCGGTCACGATCGTGATAGCCCTTTTGACGCTCTGTTTCCTCGTCCCTGGCCTCGCATCAATCCAGACGGTCGAGGCACTGCTTGGGTACGTCAGGTTCGGGGCCGCCGTCGAGATTGTCTGGATCAGATATATCATCACCCTTGGCTCAACGATCCTGCTTGGGGCGGTCCTCCGAAGCTGCTCGAGACGATTACTCTCGATAGGGGGACAAAGTGTTCCGCCGTCGCTTGCGATCTGGCTGAGCCGGTCCAGCGGCTACCTCCCGCTGGCTGCTATTGCTTTTGGTTTCTTTTCTCTTCGAGGCGAACTATCCGTCGCAAATCCATTTGGAGTTATGGCCGCCGGTTTGCTGATCGTCTACCTGCTGCAGGACCGCTTCCAGCTTCTGACCAGATGGTTTCTGCGCCCCAACAAAGTTGGCTCCCGGGGATCGAAATCGAATTTCGGAACAGTCGGCTGGTTCACAACATTCGTCTTGGTAGCTCTTCTATTTGCGTTTTCAGAGCGAGACGCTACAGCCCTATTGCCATTCAGCCTGATCCAGGTCTCGCAGACGCTCGGGCCCATTAACATCCTGTTTTTAGCATGCTGTCTTTGGACTGAAATCGCTACGTCGCTGGTCATCTTGTCGCGGAAGACGCGCATTCCCCTCGTCGGAGCCGTCGCGTGCGTGGCGATCATCACAAATGTATTCGCTTTGAATGACAATCATCCCATTCGTCGCAACGACGAGAGCAACAGAACCGACGACGTTCAGCCGGCATTCGGGAAATGGCTGGGATCGAGGCCAGACCGGAAAGATTTTCCTTCGTATCCCGTGCTCTTGGTGTCGGCTGAAGGGGGCGGGATCCGGGCTGCGTATTTCACCGCGGTCACCCTTGCGCGAATAGTGGACAGCTGCCCCCGTTCCGCCAACCATATCTTTGCCATCAGCGGCGTCTCTGGCGGAGCGATAGGAGCCGCGATCTTTGCGGCCGCGATGAAGGCTCGCCCGCCCGACCCCTCGGATGCGCGCTGTGATCTTCAAAGCGCCAGGTCACATCGATACGAAGATGCCGTATCGGAGGTGCTTTCCGACGATCATCTATCTCCGCTTCTCATACGCATGCTGACCGGAGATGCTTTCCAGCAGGCGCTTCCCTTTTCCATCACCAATTTTGACCGTCAACTCGGCTTGGAGTTCAGTCTCGAACGCTCGTTCCTTCGCGTGTTTAAGAAAGACGTCCTATCCGAGCCGCTCTACGGATTTGCACCGAGTGTCCAATTTCCCAGTATTCCATTCCTGTTCTTGAATACCACGAGGGTGGAGGACGGACTCCGAGTTACGTTTAGCCCGTTGTACTTTCGAACAGAGCAATATGGAGGCGCTGACGATTGGCATGCGGTCGACTATTTGCTTGGGCCTCCCATTAGTGCTGCCGCGGGAACGAGCGCGCGTTTCCCTCTTATCTCTCCTCCTGGCTATTTCGTCTCGCGCACCGTAAAGCAAGCCGTGGTGGATGGGCAGCAAACGTGGGTGCCTGACACCGCATTTGTCGGGAAGAAGAACCGCTATGTCGACGGCGGTTACTTCGATAATTCTGGCGCGCCAACTCTACTGGAACTTTATCGAGAACTGAATCAGGTGAGAGGCATACGTGAGGACGTGAAGTTCTACACGCACATACTGCACATCGGAAATTACCCGACCTGCGAGGATACGAAGAAGCCTTCAGGTGGCGCTTGCAAGATTATGTCAGTCGAGAGTGCGCGGTCGGGCCTCATCACTGACCTTGAGAGCGTTTATGATGCGATTTTTAACGTCAGAAGCACCCGCGCCGATTACGGCTTAAAGCAGCTTTTCAATGAGGTGCTTCGCGTCGCGAGCGTGCACGCAAACATCGAAATGACCGATCATTCGGGGACAGACAAACAATACATGGAGCGGGCATTACGCCAGGCCGGGGGGGCAGATGAAGAAGTTCCCCAGTATGCGGGATTCCTATTCCCGCATTCAGATGCATGACCGTGGCGTACCGGTGCCGTTGGGTTGGTTGCTTTCAAGCCGGGCGGTGGCGGACCTGCGATCACAGATCGATACGGTGGATGTGAATATCGATTGCGAAGCGCCGCCTGGCTCCGAGACGAACCAGTGCGCACTGAAGAAGGTCCTGTCACTCTTCCGGGAGGAAAAGCGTTAGCTTCGGTGATCCGATGAGAGGGAGCTAGCACTTTGTCTTGTACGCTAGCTTCATGCATATGTCGGACTCGCTATATGCACGAAGGCGTTGCCATCGATGCAGTAGGATATGCAACACCTCTTGCTGTCGTTTCCGACTTCGAGCAGTCCGCTAGACAATCAAGGGGCGCTTTCCAGGTCGCTCGTGCCCTGTCGTGTTCGCTGATGGTTTCATATCGTACGCTTTTCGCGCGTCAACATCTTCCGGAGTGGCCCGCTTGGGTTCGAGGTGCTCGGCTTCGGGATCACGGGTGCCATGAGTCTCTCTCCTTGGCGCAGCAGACTTCTGATCGCATTTGCGGTCGCCTGTCCGAAGATCGCCGCGTGGTGAACGGCTTCTTCTTCGGGTATCAGGTGCGACGTGAGCGCACGTGGTTTCTGGCTGCTGCAGAAGGTCCGAGAAGGCGTAAGTAAACTCCAGTGTTTCGTCGCGGGTCACGTTGGAGGAGAAGTGTCCACCCACTCCGAGCGTAAAACTAGTCGAAGGCGAATGTCCGGATGAAAGGAAGCGCCTGGATTGATGTCGCCTTTTTCATCGGCTGCAATATCGAGGTTTACTTTCGCTCCCCCGCCGATCAGCCAATTGGCTCACCCCTCTGGCAACTGAGCACGCTGCCCACCAGTCGACGAAGAGGTGTCATACGTGGGTGATCAAATGCAGCAGGAGAGTGTCTCCCGGTCTGGCAAAATCGATTTTACACGCGTTCGGCGAAGTGGTGTCAATTGCGTCGAGGAGACCGGGAACGTCACCGAGCACATGGCGATGGACTACAAGCTTGGCAGCGTACGAAAGCGCGTACCCTAGTAAATTTCGGTTGCGCCTGAGCCAAGCTTACAAAAGCACTAGATTCTTGAGTTTGGTCGTGCTACAACCACAGGGCGATTATCTTATTTCGTCTATTTTGATCGAAGGCGCGCGTTCTCGTAGAGAGATGAGGACGCGGTTCATAAACTCTGTGTCTTTGTTGAAGAGGGCGGCGAAGAACGCAATTGTGTTCTTTGCATCGCATGGGAGAAATTTGTTCAAGTATGAAGAGGGGAGCGAATTATGCAGTCCCGTATTTATTCAGTTGATCAAGTCCAAATAGAAAATCTCATTGTTATACCGGAGCATCCTCCAGCAATTGCCGTTTCGGCATCGGGAAGCGTTACAACGAGCGGATGGACACAGCCCGATCTAGCGCCATGGATGTACATAACTCCTCCAGCGGATGGAATTCTTGATCTTGATTTCGTGGCCACTCCTCCGACGGGCATCGTTCTTCAGGTCATATCAAGGATCAGCGTTGTCAAAACGTTTGCCGTACCTGGCTGGCTGAAGGGGATCCGAGTGCACAGCTCGCAGAACACGGTGGAGGCAATGCTGCAGAGCGAAATGCCTGCTCACGCAGTAGCGATGGAAGGCTGGCCGCTGCCATGGCCGTTCCCGTGGTGGTCTCCTAAGTCCAAATGATGTGGCGATCGTTTCGGACGGAAGCGCCTGTGGCGAGGAAGGCACGAACAATTGGGGAGGGTTTGATGTCAGCAAGAGGTGTTGTTTTTGCCGCGTGTCTGCTCATCGGAATGGGTGACGCGACAGCAGCCAAGGCAGCGGGCCTGGGCCAGACCTGCGGCGGTTTTGCTGGTGTTCGCTGTGATAGAGGTCTGTGGTGTGATCCAGCGCCCGGGCAGTGCGGCGTGGCGGACGCGATGGGAACATGCGTCAAAACTGGTCAGTTTTGCCCGCAATTGGTTCTTCCAGTTTGTGGATGCAACGGTAAGACGTACAACAACGACTGCGAGCGACAAAAACGAAAGATCGCAAAAAAGAGCGATGGGAAGTGTTAACATTGAATATCGCAGCCGATTTGTTTCGCCGGAGATACCTTTTTGTGATGCGAAGCGGGCAAATCTCCCATTGGGCCGAATTCGTATGTGCCGCGACGAAAGCTGCACGCAAATCGTACTCTAGCCTCCTTCGAACATAGGCATTTTCCTCCGGTCGGAAGAGCGAGCAATCACCGGCGCTGTCTCGCAAGCGCGATACGTTTATTCAGCTCTGTATAGATGTGTTCACCGGCGCGAAATCATATATGTACAGGCATTTGAGTGAACTTACGATAAGGCGGATCGCAGTACAGGCGCTATGTGCTGTCGCTGTGGCCGCGACGGGGGCGCCCGCGGTCGCGCAATATACAATTCAGGATCACGGCCTCGAGTGCGAGCGCGAAATTGGGCCGATCCCTCCATTTAACTGCATCGCTGATGGGCAAATCATTCCAATGATGCGGAACGGCCAACCCATTACCAACCACGTCGCTCATCAGAAATGTGATAACCCCCCTTTGCTTGGGTTGGGCGGCTCTGACGGTCAATGCATGCCTTACGCTCGGGTCGGTACACTGCCTGGGAAAAACGCGAGCGGCGCCCTTGATCCCCAGATCCAGTGGGCATTCATTTGTCGACGCTATTCGCTCCGGACTGACCCCAATGATCCGAAGTTCGAGGATGTCGCCGTTGTAGGACACAACAAAGCGACGGGCGCAACCTGCTTTTTTCAGATGCTCAATGAAGCAGATCACGGTCTCGATGCAACTCGGGTCCCGCCCCCATCAGAAGCGCCAGAAGCCACACCAGCCGGCGCGATCAAAGCAAGTGACTTTTGGCTTAGGCCGGAGCAAACCGCTGCGATTCAGTGCAATAAGTGCCACGACGATGACGCCTTCATTCATACTCCGTACGTCGATCAGGTTCGGAAGGCTGATAATGGCTCAAGTGTTCCGGTCGTGCCACCTGGGCCGAACCTGAAGGCAAGCCCACCCGAAACAAGCCGTTATAAGTTTATAGGAGCGCCATTTCAGGAAGCCGTAACAGCACCTTGGCGATGGCCCAAGCCAATGCGCCTGCAGCCGCTCGGAAACGCGTGCATCACCTGCCATAACATCGGGGAGCATAGGTCGTGCAGTTATTTTTCCAACATCGCTGGAGGTCAGACCACTCCTTCAGATGTTAGCCAGTATGGATCAACTTGGCCGCACTCGCATTGGATGCCGCCAGATGTCGAGAGTACCGGCATGACGGAAAACGATTGGAAATTGGACTTCGCGGCCTCTCTCAAACAGATCACCGATTGCTGCAACGACCCGTCTACCGCCGTTTGCCGCCGAAGGCCGTTCGACGATTGAGGAGCAACTCATGGCCCTTCCGCATAGTACCAGTTTATTGAAGGTTCATCCTGCCGTCGGATTTGCCCGGCTCTCTACGAACCCGGAATTCTACGAATTCGGTTCGAATCCACAGGCAAATTACAAATCCAATGATCTAATCAAGCGCCAAGCAGTTCGGTTTCGAATATTTGCCTATGACGCCAATAATAACGGGATCCAAGAATTGCCTCCCGCTTGGCTGGCAGCAAACGGTATCCACGCCGTTTGGCATGCGCGGGTGGCAAATCGAAAGATCGCCAGACTTCGGTCGGATGATAGCTATGTTATCAGCGCGAACGCTCAGTCAAATGTCGGTGGTGGACGCCTGACAGGACGCTGCGGAAATTTCGATGAGGGACAGAACATAGACCTTGGCACGATATTGCCGGACGGCTCCTTTATCCCGCCACTTGCGCAGGTCTATGCCCGCCAGACGGGCGCTTCGATGGAACAGGGGGGATTTCACAACCCCGACTTTGCTGACAATACCTCTGATGGCATCATAAGTGTTGAGCTAATCGACCAAGCAACGAATGCGCGTGTGGTCATTCCTACCCTTGATGCATGGATCGTTGTGGCGCCGCAAGATTTTGCTCCTGATTGGGATGATGTCGGCGACCACAATCTGCTGACCTATCTGACCGAGCTGCTTGCGCTTCCGAACCAGCCGCCCGCTAACGCCATCAATCAGCAGGCGCGTGCGATAGATCGAAGTGTGCTGGAGTCAGGTACGGCGATTTTCTCGCCGGGGATTGAGGTCAATCTACAAGGCATGACGAACAACAAGTTCTACACAGGCGCTGCATTAGGTGACCAGGATGAGGTCCGCGTACGTCCGGGAAGCAGCATTGGAGGTCCCGGTACCCTGCCAGGGGAGTTGACTGAAGGACTTTGCAGCCCTTGGCAATTCGACTTCCTCGCTTGTACTTGTTATTGGTGGCCAAATTCACGGCCCGACATTGCATTTCGCGATGATGCAAACGGACCGGTCGTCAACTGGCTTCGACGCAACCCCGATGAACTCGGCCCAAACCCAGCAAGCGGAGCGCTCAGCACGCGATCCGATATCGTCCGACATGTAGATAAACTGGGAATTATTCGAAAAGACTCCGACAAGCACGTCGAGAAAGAGCGTACCAACGATATCCCGCCTGAGGTCGCATGACATACCTGGGCAAAGCAGTGTCGCCCATAACGAGCAACGCGTGTAACGTCGCAGATGATCCCCGTTTCCATCTATTCGGCGCCGGCGACGACCGTGGAATGCTCGTGGTCGATGGCTCCCGCATCCATCGTGTCAATCACAAGGTCGCCGAACTACTCGCTTTTGCGGCGACAAGCGGACGGCAAGAGCTCATCGATGACATCTTCAACGCCATCGGCGTATCTGCGCGCTCGGTCGTTGGAAACGAGCCGCCACTGCAAATTCCGGTCCGCGCCTTTTCGCTCGCAATCGCTCAAAAGTGTAATTTAGGTTGCACGTATTGCTATGCGGAAGGTGGCGATTTCGGCGCTCGCCCCAAAATTATGCCGGACGATGTTGCAGTCGCCGCCGCTCAACGCCTCTTTGACGGCGCGGCACCGGGCGACACTGTACGACTTGCGTTTCTAGGCGGGGAGCCACTGATGAACCGTACGGGCTTGCGCCGTGTCACTGACCTGGCCGAAAAGATTGCCCAAAGTCGTAATATCAATATTAGCTTTTCGCTGACGACGAACGGTACGTTGTTAACGGAGGACGACGCCGAATTTCTAGCGCGGCACGGATTCACTGTGACGGTTAGCCTGGACGGCGTCGGTGAATTTCACGATCGATTGCGGCCATTCCGGAACGGAAGCGGAAGCTTCAACAAGATTGTGGCCCGCCTTCATCCGCTTTTCGAGCGGCAGGATCGCATAAGCTTGTCAGCGCGCGTCACCGTTACGCCGTACAACCTTTCTCTTTTGGACACGCTCCACGCCCTCGCCACATTGGGCTTCCGCAGCGTCGGATTCTCCCCGGTATTAAGCTCACCTACAGGACGTGGAGAAATGACAGGAGATGATCTCGCTCTCATGCTGGATCAAATGATCGCTTGCGGTAGAGATTTCGAAGATCATCTTCTTTCCGGCCGGTTTCACCCGTTCGCAAACCTTGCGACGGCATTGCGCGAATTACATCGCGGCACGCACCGGCCCTATCCATGTGGAGCGGGCGCCAGTTACCTGGGAGTTTCTGCAGAGGGTGAGTTAGCTGCCTGTCATCGCTTTGTGAACGAGCCCGAAGCGGCTTTTGGCAATGTGAGAAGCGGATTGGACCAGGAGCGTCAGACTGGCTGGCTCGCTGAACGCCACGTTGATCGCCAGGAGCCCTGCAAGAGCTGCTGGGCGCGCTACCTCTGTGGTGGAGGGTGCCATCACGAGGTTATTCATCGCGGGCGCCCGGCCTGTGATTACATTCGAAGTTGGCTGACCTACTGCCTCGAGACCTATCTTCGGCTTGAGCACGACTGCCGTTGGTGGTTCGACGGAAAAATCGCGCCTAACGGCTGATGATCGACATTTGTGTGATTGGAGGAGGTCCTGCGGGAGCAATCGCTGCACTCGAATTGATGCGTTTTGGTTATCGTACTAAATTGGTCTCTCTCCCCTCAAGGCATAGAGACTGGCCCGAAGCCGTTAGTCCGCAGTTACTCATCATGCTGGATCGGCTCGGCCTGTCGGGTGTTCTCGCGCACTCCGTCCATACTGAGATCACCGAAAAGCGAGTCAAGTGGCGCAGCGGTAAGGAATCTGGCAAGTCTTTGAGCCTTGGCGGAAAGATTATTAGTCGCGACCGATTTGATCGAGCACTGGTGGTAGCTGCGATCGCAGCCGGTGTTGATTACGTAAACGGAGCCGCGGGCCCCCCGACTCAACAATCCGACGGGACTTGGCAAATTCCGATAGGAGCGGATGGCCAAGTGAAGGTGTGCGCAAGATTTCTCGTGATAGCGACTGGACGGCGGAATGGCTGGTTCGGCTCTACTATCGCGCAAGGCGCTCGAAGCATTGCGCTGTACGGAATCATGCGCAACTGCGAGATGCCCGCTGGCACGATGGTAGTGGGAACGGCGGACACCCACTGGTATTGGGGCGTATCGCTCCCGCAGGACACATACCACGCGCTCACCTTTGTTGGTGCCAAGCGGTTAAGTGAGGCACCAATCGCGCTACTGGAACGGTCCCTTCCGCCAGATACTAAGTCGCGACCAATCACGTTCAATGGCGCGGCCGATGCGACGTTTCGCGTCGCTCGACGTGCGATAGGCCAAGGTTGGCTTCGCGTTGGCGATGCATTCATCGCTCCTGATCCGCTTTCGTCAAGCGGCCTGTATATTGCTGTGCTTACAGCTATCCAGTCCGCCCGGGTCATCAACACCATCCTTAGGCGTCCCAGCGACGTCCTAACCGCGGAAACGTTCTACAAAAACACTCACCGAGAAATGGCTGCTCACTTCGTCGCGGCCACGGCCAGTTTCTACCTTTCTGAAGAGAGTGGCCCGGTTGCTAAAGTCGAGCCTTCAGCCAACTCACACGAGCTTTCGTTTCCGCTCAGTGATCTCATCTTATCACCGTCAGCCAAGCTACATCTCGTACCAACGCTTACCAACGATTTTGTGGTGATGGCTCCGGGGCTTGTTCGTTCTAATAAGCCGCCTGTGGTGTTCGTCGATGGAATACCGGTCGACCGGCTGCTTGCTCCGTTGCAAGCAGGCGGGAGCCTCGCTAGCGCGGTTAGCGAGTGGATCGAACTGGCCATCCCGAGTCGCCTCCGCTTTGTGCAATTTTTGCTCGAGAACGCTTTCCTAATTGAGAAGCGCAAAAAGCGGAACAGTTGATCCGCCATATGTGTGGCGCCGCCATAAGTTGCATCAAACCATCGCGATCAGATACCGAGGGCTCCAGAACTCGTCTGGGTCGTCAAAGTTGGTCGCATTTCGCCTCCGCTATTTCCCAGCGGACTTCATCATTTGTCCGTGCGAGGCCGGCTTCCGATGGAGACGGGCCTAGCTCTCCCCTGAAGGGTCTAGCCCTGAACTACATTTGCATGCTCCTGCTGATCCCAAGGCGACGCGTTAGTCACCTAAGGCGCAAGAGACGCGCTGTTGCATCCAGGCAACAGGACTGGGAGATTGTCAATCTGCTCAATCTTAAGTGTTGCCAACCACTGGTTGTTACGATGTGATTTGGTCGCGTAGATCAATTTTCATGAATATCATCTAATTTTTTTCAGCGGGGGCGTTTCATGTCCGCGATGCAGCGAAGCTTTGCGTACTTTGGCATCTTGTTATTATCGGGATGCGGAACGTACGTTCCCGACACGCAGGACTTTCCCGGAAATCAGGTCGATCAACAGTTGTTGGTTGGCGCTGTTATTCAAAGTATTCACTGCGAAGTCGGCAATGCGATTTCAAGTCTCTACGAAAAAGCGAAGCAATATCCGGACATGCGTCCGATGACTAAGGCCCTAGAGAGCTGGGGGATGCAGTTAACGCTATCTCTCAAGACGGAAGAAAAGGGGGCACTCAGTCCAGCGGTGGTGTGGACACCCCCGTCACCCGCAACAGCGTTGTTTTCGATGAGTGGCGGATTGACGGCTAGCGCTGACGCGATAAGGACCGACAAAATTTACTTCTACTACTTGATAAAAGATCTCAAGCACTATCGCTGTCCGACGGGGGTTCAACCAAGAGGGCCTGTGTCGTCGCCGCTCATTCAGAACAGCTTAAAATTCCACGACTATCTTTTTGACGTGCTGCTACCTGTCGGCAATGGTGAAATTAACCTGCCTACAAATCCTGCCGGGGCGCTCAGCACGAATGTGCTCTATTACGAGGTGAGCTTTGAGATCATCAACTCTGGAAATCTAACGCCAGCATGGACGTTCACTCGGGTAGTAGTAAATCCGGCAGGGACCACATTTGCATCCGCCACAAGGGACAGAACGCACGACCTTCAAATAACTATGGGGCCGGGCAACACCATAGGTTTGACCGGCCCGGCACAGACCGCGCAATTGTCAGGGGACGTTGGATTGTCGGTGGCAAATAGCGTCAGGACGCTAACGGGGCGCTAGACAGAGGGAGAACGTAGATGGCGAAAGCAAAGAAGGCGAAAAAGCAG
>NZ_LGHK01000014.1 GCF_001908235.1 Bradyrhizobium sp. NAS96.2 | reverse complement strand
CGCCAGGCGACCGCAAAGCCCGCCGCCGCCCCCGCGACCAGCACGATCGCGGCAATGCCTGTGATGATCCGCAGCTGACCCGGCATGCGTGAATTGAGTTTGTTGTTGGGACGTGTATTAACACGTTTCGTTCCGGTATCGTTCGTCCAGAAGTGCTCGATCACCGCCTGTTGACCCCAGGACATACCAAGGGATCATGACCGCCCAGCCCGCCCTCGATCACGCATCCGCTCCGCCTCGCGACGCGCGGTCCGTGCTCAGTTCCGTGTTCGGCCTGTCCGGCTTCCGCGGCGCGCAGGAGAAGATCATCCGCCACGTCACCGATGGCGGCAACTGCCTGGTGCTGATGCCGACCGGCGGCGGCAAGTCGCTGTGCTACCAGCTGCCGGCGCTGCTGCGCGACGGCTGCGGCATCGTGGTGTCGCCCCTGATCGCGCTGATGCGCGACCAGGTCGCGGCACTCACCGAAGCCGGCGTCAACGCCTCGGTGCTGAACTCGACGCTGTCCTATGAGGAGGCCTCCGAGGTCGAGCGGCGGCTGCTCGCCGGCGATCTCGATCTGCTTTATGTGGCGCCGGAACGGCTGCTCACGCCGCGCTGCCTCAACCTGCTCAGCCAGGCGCAGATCGCGCTGTTTGCGATCGACGAGGCGCATTGCGTGTCGCAATGGGGCCATGACTTCCGCCCGGAATATATCGGCCTGTCCGCACTCGCCGAACGCTTCCCCAAGGTGCCGCGCATCGCGCTGACCGCGACCGCGGACGCGCTGACGCGAAAGGAGATCGCCGAGCGGCTGTCCCTCACCGACGCGCCGGAATTCGTCGCCAGCTTCGACCGCCCCAACATCCGCTACGAAATCGTGGACAAGCAGAATGCGACGACGCAACTGAAGAACTTCATTAGGGAGCGACATGCCGGCGACGCCGGCGTGGTCTATTGCCTCTCGCGCGCCAAGGTCGAGGATGTCGCGACGGCGCTCAGCGAGGCCGGCATTCCCGCGCTGCCCTATCATGCCGGGCTTGATGCGAGCGTGCGTGCCCGGCACCAGGACCGCTTCCTTAATGAAGACGGAATCGTCATCGTCGCCACGATCGCGTTCGGCATGGGCATCGACAAGCCCGATGTACGCTTCGTCGCGCATCTCGATCTGCCGAAGAGCATCGAGGCCTATTACCAGGAGACCGGACGCGCCGGCCGTGACGGCAAGCCGTCGGCGGCGTGGATGGCCTACGGCCTCTCCGACATCGTGCAGCAGCGCCGCATGATCGACGAATCAACCGGCTCCGACGCCTTCAAGCGCGTCTCGATCGGCAAGCTCGACGCATTGGTCGCGCTGGCTGAAACGGTGCATTGCCGGCGGCAGCGCCTGCTCGGCTATTTCGGCGAGACCCGCACCGACGAAAGCTGCGGCAATTGCGACAATTGCCTGACGCCGCCGCGCGTCCGCGATGGCAAGGTGCTCGCACAAAAACTGTTGTCCTGCGTCTATCGCACTGGGCAGCGCTTCGGCGCCATGCACCTGATCGACGTGCTGGTCGGGCGGCTGACCGAGCGGGTGAAGCAGTTCAACCACGACCAATTATCGGTGTTCGGCATCGGCCGCGAGCTCAACGAGAAGCAATGGCGCGCAGTGCTGCGCCAGCTGGTGGCGATGGGCCACCTGCGCGCCGACAGCGACGCCTTCGGCGCGCTGAAGTTGACCGACAGCGCGCGCGGCGTGCTGAAGGGCGAGACCGCGGTGATGCTGCGCGAGCAGCCGGAAGGCGCGCGCAACCGCGCGGTGCGCAGCAAGTCGCGCCGCGGCGATCTCGCGCCCGCAGCCGACAGCCCGGGCGGCGTCGCAAACCCGGCGCTGCATGCGGCCCTGCGCGCCTGGCGCTCGGACGTGGCGCGGCAGCGCGGCGTGCCGGCCTATGTGGTGCTGCACGATTCCACCATCGACGGCATCGCCGCGATGCGGCCGGACACGCTCAGCGACTTGCGCAACATCGCCGGGATCGGCGACAAGAAGCTCGAGCATTATGGCGACGAGCTGATCCGGATCGTGAAGGCAACGGAGGGCTAAGCCGTCTTCGAATGCCCCGACGATGCTCAGCGCGGCAGGGGGCGTTCTCGGTTGGCCCAATAGGGACATCGCGGACAAACCTCACCTTCTGGATAGTCAATTCCCTCCTCATGCGGGCACCCCATCATCGTCGGCGAGAGGGCAACGGTGCGCACCTCTTCCGCCCGAAGAAAAGTTGCGATCTCCTCGATGGTCGTCGGATCGTTGCGAACATCACCGGTCTCGGAGAACCATCTGCGCAATACGAAGGGTGGCGCTCCCTCCGCCGTGATCACCGCAACGGCAACTTTGCTGGCGCGAAGGTTGTCGGCTCCATAGAACGCCACCGTCCCGACCGGGTAGCCGCGAAAGCCCGACTTGCTTTTCTTTTCCAGCCACTTCTGCGGCCGCCATCCAAGTTTCATGAGGATTTCTCCAAGTAGCAGCCGGGCAGCGCGTACGATGCGCCATGGGGTGACGCCGACTCAGGTGGCCTGCTTCGACGTCAGCAGCTTGATAAAATTCCGCTTCGCCTTGTGGCGCGTCATGAGATCGGCGAGGTAGGCGGAATGTTGGGCTGCCCCGTCCAGGCGCCGCATCCGCTTGATCATGGCGTATGCGGCATCGTAGTTGCCCTGCCCACCCATCCGCACCTTGCGCTCAACCAATTTGGCATAGGCTTTCGACGCTTCAGCCGGCAGGTTCACTTCGCTCGCTTTGGCAAGTTCCTCTATCGCAATTTCACGGCATCCGTGCTTGTCGACAGCCGCCCAAGCGTCCGCCAATAATCCCTCCGCCATGAGCACGTGCACAAGAACATCGGGAGCTCCGAACACATCCCATTCGGCTTGCGAGCCAGATTTTTCGGCTCGAGCGCTCAACATGGCGATGGCATCATCGCGAACACGGATCTGGGCCTTACGATCGCCAGCGGCGGATTTCAATCGCTGATATAGGTCGACGCTGGGTTCCTTGCCGAACAGCTTCCAGAGCAGCGCGTTGGCGTCTTCATTTCGTCCGCTATGCTGAAGGAGATCACAGGCAAAGAGAACCAGGCCTTTGTCGGGCTCATCCTCGAATTTCCACAGCCCCTCTTCGGCCCATTTCAGCGCCTCCTGTTCCCGTCCGTTGTCGAGACAGGCCTGAGCGACCTCGAGATAACGATACGCGGACGATAGATCATTGGCCCGAATGGCGATGATCGCATCGACATCATTGTCTCGTTCGGCGAAGCGTTCCATCATGGCTCGAAGCGCATATTCTCCACCGGGCGGGACCTCCGTTCGCCTCCGTTGCCTGGATTTCACCTTTTGCCACGCCTCGGTTGCGAGCCTGCGATATTCGGCGAGCCCAACCTCACCCAGGACGTCAGCATAGGTCTCACTTGAACCGAAGAAGAATTCCCAAGGGGAATTGACCTCGCGCGCAAATAATATCCGTGCCAAGTCGATCGGATCCGGCTTCACCCGTTCGCAGGCCGCGAGGTGAATTCCAGCGGCCCTCGCATAGCACGCTCCGCCGCCTCCATCGGAGTCGTCGACCTTGCCGAGCGCGTCGTCCATTTGAGAGAAGAAATGATCGAGCACCAGCAGGACAAGCGCCGCGCGACCGCTTTCGAGCAGAACGGAAATTCGATCGAGCACGCCTTCGATGCCCTGCGCCCAGTCGCGCATGTCGCCATATTCGATATAACCGCGGACGCGGATCGCGTCGGTAACGGCCTTCTTGAATTGTGCGAGCACCGTTGCGTCGTCGGCAGTGTCCAAGGCGGCGGACAGATTCAGCTCCTCAAACAATGCGGTATCTCTTTCCGCAAGCTTCAGGATCATCTCGACAAGCTGCTCCACACCCTTTCCGCGCAGATGTTCGCGGATCTTGCCGAGCCTGTTGGAAGCCAGTTCCAGAGCATCTGGATCGAGACTGTTGACGGTCAAGGCAACTGCTATCAGATGCTTGCAAGAGCCCCAATCTGCAAACGCTCGACAGGAGCAAGCGAACGAGAGATCGTTCCCGCGCCCTGTCAGCTCGCAACGATAGATTTCCGTGCCGACAACCCGCGCGACCACGCGGGTATCGCTGATCGTTATGATCTCGACCCGCCCCTCCGCGTGATAGGCGCAGCCGCGGGCAAAGGCCTTTTCGCCGACTGCGTCGCGCAGCGCAGCGACATCGAACCTACCCGGTTGAGCGGGGGTTTCGACATTGCGAGCGGAACGCTTCGAGATTTGCGCCATTGGCACGGATCCTCATCATCCCAAACCAAGGCTCGGGGACCTGAGTATATCCATTCCGCGGAATTTCTCGAAGAGTTACAGCGGCCCATACACCGCAGATATTGTAGCCATCACCCACCACGGCGGCCCTATTTATCGTTGCGCCGGAGTTCGAAAATTCTCCTACCGATGCTCGCCTTGGTCTCAGTGACGCCGATCCCAGCTTGCGCCGAGCTGGTCGAGCGACGGCGCCATCCGATACCGCAGCCATCGGCGCTGCGGCATAGGAGCCATACCCGGCGCAGCAACGCATGTGCTTGCGGGCCGCGCCGCCCTCGCCCTAATCTTCCCTTGCCCGTCCAACGAGGCGCGGCCACGACAAAACATAGCGACAAAAGATAGGGAAGAGACGGGACATGGCTCAGGAGAGCACCGCGCGCACGACTGCGCGCCCCGCCGAGACCGGGACGTTCGATGCCGTGGTGGTCGGCGCGGGATTCGCCGGCATGTACATGCTGCACCGGCTGCGCGGGCTCGGCTTCACTGCCCGGGTCTATGAGGCAGGCGGCGGGGTCGGCGGCACCTGGTACTGGAATCGCTATCCCGGCGCACGCTGCGACGTCGAGAGCCTGCAATATTCCTTCTCATTCTCCGAGGAACTCGACCAGGACTGGAGCTGGTCGGAGAAATATTCTCCGCAGCCCGAAATTCTCGCCTACGCCAATCATGTCGCCGACCGCTTCGACCTGCGCAGCCAGATCGTGTTCGACACCCGCGTCACCGCGGCGACCTTCGATGAGCAGGCGGGCACTTGGCTGATCGAGACCGACCGCGGCGACAAGGTCACCGCGAAATTCTGCATCCTGGCGGTCGGCTGCCTGTCGGCGCCTAATCGCCCGGCCTTCAAAGGCATGGAGGATTTCCGCGGCCCGATCTATCACACCGGCGAATGGCCGCATGAGGGTGTCGATTTCACCGGCCTGCGCGTCGGCGTCATCGGCACCGGCTCATCGGCGATCCAGTCGATCCCGATCATCGCGCAGCAGGCCTCCGAGCTCACCGTGTTCCAGCGCACGGCGACCTGGTCGGTGCCGGCATGGAACGAACGGCTGTCGGCGGAGTATCTGAAGGAAGCCAAGGCGCATTATCCGGAGCTGCGCGCGAAAGCGCGCGCGCGCCCGACCGGCTTCTATTTTCAGTTCAACGCCCAGCCCGCGCTGCAAGCAAGCGAGGATGAACGCGAGCGGCTGTATGAGGAAGCCTGGCAGCGCGGCGGCCTGCCCTTCCTCGGTTCGTTCGGCGACTTGCTGTTCGAGAAGGCGGCCAACGACACCATCGCCGATTTCGCGCGCGAGAAGATCCGCGGCATCGTCAAGGATCCCGCCACCGCCGAGCTGCTGTGCCCGCAGAACGTGTTCGGCTGCAAGCGGCTCTGCGTCGATACCAACTATTTCGAGACCTATAATCTGCCGCATGTGAAGCTGGTCGACGTCTCGAAGACGCCGATCGAAAGCTTCACGCGTGACGGCATCGTGGTCGACGGCACCGAATACAAGTTCGACGCGATCGTTTCCGCCACCGGCTTTGCCGCCATGACCGGCTCGTTCGACAAGATCGCGATCACCGGCCGCGGCGGGCAGACGCTCGCCGAAAAATGGCGGGCCGGCCCGCGCGCCTATCTCGGGCTCGCCTCGGAGGGATTTCCGAACCTGTTCATGATCACCGGGCCGGGCAGCCCATCGGTGCTCGCGAGCATGATCCAGGCGATCGAGCAGCACGTCGACTGGCTGGCGGATTGCCTCGGCCACATGCGCGACATCGGCGCCGGCACGATCGAGGCGGTCCGCGACGACGAGGATGCCTGGGTCGCCCATGTCAACGATGTCTCCACGGTATCGCTGCGCTCGACCTGCAGCTCCTGGTATGTCGGCGCCAACATCCCGGGCCGCCCCCGCGTGTTCATGCCCTATATCGGCGGCTTCCCGATCTACGTGCAGAAGTGCAATGAGGTGATGAATTCGGGCTATGATGGCTTCGTGCTGCAGGGCGGGCGCAACGGCAATGCGCCGCCGCAGATCCGCTTCACCGAGCGCTGGCAGGTGCCGCTCGACATCGAGGTGATCTCGCCGGCCGCCGTTGCAGCCAGGCGCGTCCCCGTGGTCTAAGGCGCGATGAGATCGGGTCAAATCGTCATCGCGCTTTGGCATCTTGTTTGAGCATGATCTCCGCGCAAACGCGTCCCGCGTTTGTCGCGAGGGAAAACCGCTGCGCACTTTTCCGGATCATGCTTTGACCTCGGCGGTATCCCCATCGGGATCGCGCATGATAGTGTCGCGCCGGCCCGCGTCGCATCGTGGGCCGCACGGGGAACGATGGCCGACACGACATTGCAGGGATTGGTCGAGCGGATCGGCGCGGATCACGTCGTGCGCCGGCTTGGGATCGAGGCCGCGCACGAGAAGCAGCTGATCGGCCAGGGCACGCTGGTGTTCAATGTCGAGAACTGGCGCCTGGCGCCGCGGATCGTCACGACGGCGCTCAAGCTGGTCGGCCTTCATGGCCGTGCGCGGCGCAATGCCGACCGGGTCGAGGTGCGGCGCAATCTGGTGACGTCGGCGCGGCTGCCGGCGGCCTTCGACGGCTTCACAATCCTGCATCTCAGCGATCTCCACGCCGACATCAGCCAGGGCGCGATGCGGCATCTGGCCGACATCGTGCGCTATGTCGCCTGCGACATCTGCGTCCTGACCGGCGATTATCGCGGCAAGACGTACGGCCCGTTCGAGGCCAGCCTCGCGCTGATGAAAGATCTCTGCGCGCGGATCAAGCTGCCGCTGTACGGCATCCTCGGCAATCACGACAGCATCCGCATGACGCCGGCGCTGGAGGCGATGGGGATCAGGATGCTGTTCAACGAGCAGGAGCCGATCGCGCGCGATGGCGCGACGATCCATCTCGCCGGGATCGATGACGCGCATTTCTATCGCACCGACGACATTGCAAAGGCTGCCGCGGCGATCCCGCGCGAGGCGTTCTCGATCCTGCTTGCGCACACGCCGGAATCCTATCGCGAAGCGGCGGCGGCCGGCTTCGACCTGATGCTGAGCGGCCATACCCATGGCGGCCAGCTCTGCCTGCCCGGCGGCATCGCGATCAAGCTGGAGGCGCGATTGCCGCGCCGGATGGGCAAAGACGCCTGGCGCTTCGGCGAACTCGCCGGCTATACATCGACCGGCGCCGGCACCAGCCTCGCGCCGGTGCGGCTGAATTGCCCGGCCGAGATCACGGTGCATACGCTGCGGCGGGTAGGGTAACTGGCGAGCTGCCCGAGCTACGAAGATGCGTAGGATGGGTAGAGCGCAGCGAAACCCATCATGCTTCCGCGCGGATCAAAGTCGATGGGTTTCGCTTCGCTCTACCCATCCTACGAACCACTACTTCGTATCGCCGCGCTTGCCCGCGGCTTGTTCGTTCACCTTGCAAACGATCAGGAGTGTGAAACCACGCGCGTCCTTGGCGATCTCCGGCGTCTCCCGCTTTAACGAATCACGCCACTCGGCTGTCTGGTACTGCACCGCGCTGTTGTCGAGGAAGTCGCGCAACGCCCCGGTCTTGATCGCGAAATTGATATTCTCCGGGATGGTTCCTGTTGCCCGCGCGACGGTGACAGCATCGAGCTTGGCCGCCACGACGCCGACCACACTGCCGCCGAGATCGAACAGCGGGCCGCCGCTGTTGCCCGGCTGCACCGCGGCACTGATCTGCAGGAAACGGGTGTCGTTGAGAATGCCGCTCAGCGAAGAGACGATGCCCGTGGTGACGGTGAAATCCGACGTCAGCAGCCCGTGATAGGGATAGCCGATCGCTACCACGCCATTGCCGGCCGGAATGGGATTTTGCCTGATCTTGGCGACATCCTTGAACGGCGACGGCGCCTGCAGCAGCGCGAGATCATTGGTCTCATCGCTGGACACCAGCCGCAGCTTGACCGGCGCCTCGCCGCTCAAATTGCCGGTGATCTCGCTGCAACCATTGATGACATGATGGTTGGTGACGACGTGCCCGCTGCTGCTGACCACAAAGCCGGTCCCGGTCCCGGACTTCGCCTGCTTCTGCGTCGGGCTCGGAGCGGCCTGCTGCGGCGGCGCTGCCGCAGGCTTCGCCGCGACCGCGAATTCCCCGGCACTGGCGACGCCGTTCTTCTTCACCGAGACCACGCAATTGAGCAGCGCCGGCAGCAATTGCGCGGTCTGATTGAGGTTGAACTGAAACAATTGTCCCTGCGCAAACGCGGTCATCTGGCGCGCCTTGCGGAACTGATTGATCAGCGCCGAGTTCACGGGCATCTCGACATTCACGAGCTGGGTGCCGAGCGGCATGCCGTAGACGTTGAAGGCAGGCTGGCCGTCGAAGGTCAGCGCCAGCGGGAAAGCCTCGCCCGGCACCAGGCGCCAGCTCTCATGCGCAAAGCCCAACCGCCAGCTGCCATTCGCGGCAATCGCCACCACGAAGTAGATGCCGCTCTGATAGACCGTCCCCGCCGAGCAATGCGTGAACGCACCGTCCTTGTCGTTGGTGAAGGCGCCGCCCTTCCAATTGCCGACCGTGATCGAACCGTAGGGACCGCGGGCGCTTGATGGCGTTGCGGACGCAAACAACCACGCGGCCGCAACGACCGCCCAGACCACAACCCTCATGACGCGCACTCCCCAACCACAACCCATCATAGGAGGCGGAGAAATTCATCCGCAAGTGGTGCGCGGCTTGGCCTTTGGTCCTGCGGCCGCACAATACCGCCGCAGATGAGGCGATCGCCACACCCTCTGGTTACAGACGTAATGTTCTTATTTTGTTCCTGAAATGTCAACCCGGACATAATTCACCGGCCGCGCAAGGCGGACGCTATTGCGGCTCCCGAGCCGAAGACTGCGCGGGCGGGTTTGGTTCGCGGAACCAGTAGTGGGCTGCGAGGCCATGGACGCCGACGCCGATCAGGAAGATGCCGGCATACAGTTCAACCGCGTGATTCATCGCCAGCAGGCGGGCGCGCAGCGCGGCGCCCTGGCCCGGACAGGCCCAGAACCAATGCCCCACGGCGACGATGCCAACGCCGAGCGCGGCGATGGCCCGGCCAGCCGCATTCAACATCCTCACGCGAAGGTCTCCCGAGTCGCCCGGCCGGGACAGGATATCGGGAGAAGCTGACGCCGACCTTACTCCTGGAAATGGAACGCAGGACCGTAGCCCGGATGAAGCGCAGCGCAATCCGGGACAATCTCTCCGCGGCACGAATCCCGGATTTCGCTCCGCTCCATCCGGGCTACAAGGCGTGCGACGCCTCAGCCGTTGCGGAACGCGTAGGCGTAGCCGTTGAGCGCCGGCGCGCCGCCGAGATGGGCGTAGAGCACCTTCGATCCGGCCGGGAAGAAGCCCTTCTGCACCAGGTCGATCATGCCCTGCATCGACTTTCCCTCATAGACGGGGTCGGTGATCATGCCTTCCAGCCGCGCGCTGAGGCGGATCGCCTCTTTGGTCTCCTCCGACGGCACGCCATAGGCGGGATAGGCGTAATCCTCGATCAGCACGACATCATCCTCGACAATGTCGCGGCCGAGCTCGACCAGCTTCGCAGTGTTCTGCGCGATCGACAGCACCTGCGCCTTGGTCTGCGCGGGCGTGAACGATCCGTCGATGCCGATCACGTTGCGCGCACGCCCGTCGGCGGCGAAGCCGACCAGCATGCCGGCATGGGTCGAGCCGGTCACCGTGCAGACGATGATGTAGTCGAACTTGACGCCGAGCTGGCGCTCCTGCGCGCGCACCTCTTCGGCGAAGCCGACATAGCCGAGCCCGCCATATTTGTGCACGGAGGCGCCGGCCGGAATCGCGTAGGGCTTGCCACCCGAAGCCTTCACCTCCTCGATCGCCTGCTCCCAGCTCTTGCGGATGCCGATGTCGAAACCTTCGTCGACCAGGCGCACATCGGCGCCCATCACGCGCGAGAGCAGGATGTTGCCGACGCGGTCATAGACCGCGTCCTCATGCGGCACCCAGCTTTCCTGCACCAGCCGGCACTTCATGCCGATCTTGGCCGCGACCGCTGCAACCATGCGGGTGTGGTTCGACTGCACGCCGCCGATCGAGACCAGCGTGTCGGCGTTGGAGGCGATCGCGTCGGGGATGATGTATTCGAGCTTGCGCAGCTTGTTGCCGCCATAGGCGAGTCCGGAATTGCAATCCTCGCGCTTGGCATAGAGCTCGACCTTGCCGCCGAGATGCTTTGACAGCCGATCGAGCTTCTCGATGGCGGTCGGCCCGAAGGTGAGCGGATAGCGTGCGAACTTCTCCAGCATGCTGGCATCCTCTTTGGTGGTCTGGAACGGCGGCGACTCCTATCACCACTGGTGCGAAAGGTGCTCTCTAACTCGGCTCAGGTAATTGCCGAAGATTGCCAGATTTTGCCTGAATGATATGTTTTCTCTCACAATATCGAACGATTGCGAGAGATTCTTCCATGCCCGCTCGGCTCGACCGCATCGACCTCAAGATGTTGAGATTGCTGCAAAAGAACGGCCGGCTCAGCAATGCCGAGCTGGCCGATCAGGTCGGCGTCAGCCCCGCGACCTGCCATCGTCGGACCCAGGCGCTGTTCGACGAGGGCTATGTCAGCGGTGTCCGCGCCATGGTGGCGCCGCGCAAGCTCGGCAAGGGCACGCTGGTCATGGTCGGCGTCGTGCTCGACCGCTCGACGCCGGAGAGCTTTGCGAGCTTCGAGCAGGCGGTGGCGAAACTCAAATGCGTGCTCGACTGCCACCTCGTTGCCGGCGACTTCGACTACTTCCTCAAGATCCGCGCCGGCGACATGGAGGACTTCAATCGCATCCATGGCGACCAGCTGATCGCACTGCCCGGCGTGCGGCAGACCCGCACCTTCTTCGTCATGAAAGAGGTGGTGGACAATGCGGCGCTGGAGTTTTGAGCGAAGGCTCCGCTCGGCAATCTACTTCGAAGCCTTGTCGATCTTGTGCCCGAGATGGCCGGTCTGATGATCGCGACGGAGTTGGCTCAGCGACGTCTCATTCAGCGAAACCAGCACATCGCTCAGCTTCTCGGATTCAGGATAGCCCGCCGCGAAACCTGGCCCATAAATCTTGCGCAAGGTGCGCAGCAGCGTATTTCCGTGCTTGCTGCCGATTTCGCCGTCCTTGTTGGGATGCCGATTGTCGGGACCTGCCCTGGTCATGTTGCGCTCCCTTGTGCTTTGCTTGTGTCCTTGGGCTGGCAGCATCTGCCTGCGGAGATCAAATGGCAATTGAGGCCGCAAAAACGGCCTGGAACCCAACGCCTGTAGGCGGCCTTCGTCGAGGGTGAGTATTCGGTGGCTATTTCCGGCGTATTCGGTCAAGGTAACTCATGTGCTCCTGCGGTCTCCGGAGAGACCTGACGCGGCAATCGAAGCAGCAATTCGCGTCCATAAGCCACCACTCCATAGCTGTCACAGCACGATCCGACATGCGAGCAACCGCAAAACCGCAGAGGTGAACAGATGACGTATGCCTACAAGCTGAATGAAGACGTTCACCACCTGGGCCAGGGGCCGCAAGGTCGTGCCGAGACCGATCAGCCCGCAATCTACACCATCGTTCAACGGATGCCGATTGAAGCAGACGGGCGGCTTCGATACCGCATCAGAAGCAAAGCGGGCAACATCGAGCGCGTCGTGACTGAGGAGCAGCTTTCGTATTCGCAGTAAGTACGACGAAGAGCCAAGGCACGATGATGACTGATCCTCATCTCATCGCGCTCTAGCCACCCGCCGCCCCTTCCGCTGATCCCTCGCGCCCATCCCGCGCCTTGCCGTGCAGCGCGATCTTGTCGCCGTCGTAGGTGAGCGTCCAGGTCCAGGCGTCGCCGAGCCCGACATATTGGAGGTCGACGACAAGCGTTCGCTCGTCCGTCCACGCGCCCTTGACGGCGCGCACACCGAGGAAGGTCGGAGCACTTTTGCGATAGAGGCCGTCGAGACCGATCGGTCCGTCGAAGTGACGCCGTGCAGGATCGCCCGCGTTGGTCTCCACGACGTAACGCGGGTTCTCGTCGGCAAGGAACAGCGTCAGTGTCTTGATACCGAGGTTGTTGTCGGGAAATTTGTAGGTCCGGCCCGAGATCGTGGATGCGATCGCAGGCGTCGCACCGACCTGTGTCGCCTTCTCCGTGGAGACGTCGGCGATCGCCTTTGCCAATTGCTCGGCCGCGGCCGCATCGGCCGGCAGAGCCTGGTCGGATTTGACGGCGCCGGAAATCTCTTCGGCCAACCTGCCGAATGAGCAGAAATTGCTCGCCGTCATGACCGCAACGATATCGCGCTCCGGCAGGACCATGATCACCTGGCAATGATAGCCGACCGTCATAAAGATGTGCTTGTCGGGTATGGTCCAGAACTGGTTGGCATAGCGCAGCCGCGGATCAAATCGGGCATTCATGTTCACGGTGGCGTGGTTGACGGCATCGAGGAAATCCGCCGGCAGCAACTGCTTGCCCGCCCATTCACCGTTACGCAGATAGAGATAGCCGATCTTCGCCATGTCGCGCGGCCGCATCATCAGGCCAAATCCGCCGATCGGGAGCCTTTGCGGATCCCGCCGCCAGAACGGCCTGTTAATGCCGAGCGGGCCGAACAGCTGCTCCTCGGCATAGTCGGCGGTGTTCTTGCCGGTGAGCTTGCTGACGATCGCGGACAACAGATGCGAGCCGCCGCTGTTGTAGTAGAAGACCTCGCCGGGCGCATGCGCCATCGGGCGGTCCAGAATGAACTGGACCCAGTCCGCGCTCTTCCCCATGTCGCGCAGCGACTGCTCCCGCCCGCCTTCAAACCCCTCGTCCCAGTCGAGGCCCGACGTCATGTTGAGCAGATGCTGGACCGTGATGGCCTTCTTGCGCTCGTCGACATTGGCGACGCTGCGATCGGAAAAGAAATCCAGCATCGGATGATCGAGACGATCCAGCAGACCATCCTTGTAGGCCATCGCCAGCAGCGTCGAGACCACCGCCTTGGTGGAGGAGTTGATCGCGTGCGGCATGTCGGCGGTAAAGGGCGCGTAATACGCATCGAGCACGATGCGGTCATGGCGCGTCACCAGCAGGCTGTCGAAGCTGCGCGTGGTGCCGGCCGCCACCAGCTTTGCCAGCGCAGCCGAATCGATGCCCTGCTGCTCCGGCGTCGAGGTTTCCCACTGAGCAGTCGGCCAGACCGGCTCGGCGCTCTGCCCGTTGGCCGCGTCGCAATAGGCCGATGCGAGCAGGATGGCTGCGCCTAGCGCCGCAGCCCTGATCCGTGACGAAAGCCCAACGACGCGATCGACTGCCTGCATAGTCCGCCCCTGCCAGTGACCAACTCGCGCAAGGCGTATACCACGAGCGGCAGCGGTCTCGCTTCACAACTTGCGGACATGGGATGGCGGCGCAGCGCGAGCCGGGCCGCCCGCAATTCCGTGTGTGATACGGCTCACGAATTCGTGGCAGAACGCCACAGCCGATGGGGATGCGCACGTGTTTCCGGGAGGCGCATGATGCCGTAAACTGTCCGCAGCCAACCTCGCGTCCAGCGGAGTGCCAGGCCGCCCCATTCAGACTGTTGCAACGCTGCGAACGGCCCGACGTTGGTAACAAGCCAGCAAAACCGGGAGTACGTCATGACGATGCGACCCGACCCCACGTTTCACGCCTCGCCAAAGCTTGCAATGGAGGCGCCGCCGGAGCAGTTCGCCTATACGCTGCTGCTCAGTCCCGACTTCAAGAAGCCCGACGCGCTCGCGGTGATCGACGTCAAGCCGGGTTCGAAGACCTATGGCAAGATCGTCCACACCGTGACGATGCCGAACAAGGGCGACGAGTTCCATCACTTCGGTTGGAATGCCTGCTCCTCCGCATTGTCGCCGCTCACCGGGCATGCCTTCATCGAGCGACGCTATCTCATCATTCCCGGGCTGCGGTCGTCGCGCATCTACATCATCGACACCAAGCCTTCGCCGCTCGAGGCCAGGATCCACAAGATCATCGAGCCGGAGGAAGTGTTCAAGAAGACCGGCTACTCGCGGCCGCACACCATTCATTGCGGACCGGACGGCATTTACGTCTCCACCCTCGGCGGCGGCGGCAAGGACGGCACGCAGGGCCCGCCCGGCATCTTCATCATGGATTGCGAGACCTTCGACGTGCTCGGCCGCTGGGAGATCGACCGCGGGCCGCAGACGCTGCACTATGATTTCTGGTGGAATCTGCCGCGCGACTACATGGTGACCAGCGAATGGGCGCTGCCGCCGCAATTCGAGAACGGCATCGTGCCTGAGGACCTGCTGTCGAACAAATACGGTCACCGGCTGCACTTCTGGGATCTGCGCGCGCGGCGCAACGTGCAGACCATCGATCTCGGCGCCAATCACCAGATGGCGCTCGAGGTCAGGCCTGCGCATGATCCGATCCGCGAATACGGCTTTGTCGGCGTCGTCGTCGACACCACCAACCTCGAAGCCTCGATCTGGACCTGGTGGCGCGAGGGCGGAAAATTCCACGCCGAGAAGACCGCGACCATCCCGCCCGAGCCGGCGCCGAAGGAGAAGCTGCCGCCGCTGTTGCAGGGGTTCGGCGCCGTGCCGCCGCTGGTGACCGACATCGACCTGTCGATGGACGACCGCTTCCTCTACGTCTCCTGCTGGGGCATCGGCGAGATGCGCCAATACGACGTCCGCGATCCGAGGAAGCCAAAGCTTGCAGGGTCGGTGCATATCGGCGGCATCGCCCGCCGCACGCCGCATCCGAGCGGCAAGGCGTTTGCCGGCGGCCCGCAGATGGTCGAGATCAGCCGCGACGGCAAGCGGGTGTACTGGACCAACTCGCTGTATTCGACCTGGGATGACCAGTTCTATCCCGACGGCATGCCGGGGGCCGAGGTCATGGCCAACGTCGGCACGAACGGCGGGCTGGAACTCGCCAAGGATTATTTCGTCGATTTCCCCGAGGCTATCGCCCGCATCAGATCCGCCTCGAGGGCGGCGACTGTTCGACGGATTCGTTCTGCTATCCATCGGTATGGAATTGAGCGACGTCGATACGACGACCATCTGGCTGTGGCTCGCGATCATCGCAAGCGGCCTCTATCACGGGATCAACCCGGGCATGGGCTGGCCGCTCGCGGTCTCCGCGGGCCTGATGGACAGATCCCCGCGCGCCGTCTTCGGCGCGCTGCTGCCGCTGTCGACCGGCCACCTTGCGGCGATGCTGCTCGTGCTGCTGCCGTTTGCGCTGCTGATCGCGCTGGCGGAATGGCAGCGCCCGATCCAGATGGCGGCAGCCATCATCATCATCGGCTTCGGCCTTACGCGTCTTATCATTCGCCGTCATCCGCGCGCGCTGGCGCGGATACCGCCAACCAGACTGGCGCTCTGGTCGTTCGCGGTGGCGATTGCGCATGGCGCAGGGCTGATGCTGCTGCCGATCTATCTCGGCCTCTGCGCGACATCATCAGCGCATGACGGCCACACCGCGGCGCAGCGCGTGATCGACCAGAACCTTGCGATGGCGCTTTTGGTCGCGCTCGTCCACACCGCCGCCATGCTCGGCGCCGGCGGCCTGCTGGCATGGCTGGTCTATCGCTACCTCGGCGTCAAATTCGTCGCGCGGAGCTGGTTCAATCTGGAGACGGTCTGGGCGGTCAGCCTCGTTCTCGTGGGCGTTGCAGCACTTGCAGTCAATGTCGCGGAGTGGCGGTGAGCCGTTGGGTCAGGCAAGCTGCCCGAGAGAAGTAATCCTTTCATCCGACTTGATGGCGGGCGCAGATCGGCGCAATCTGTCCCGGAATCCCCCACAGGGCTGCAGGGGCGCGCGCGGACGCGCGGGGACATTCATCCGCGCGGGTGACAATCATGAATGTCACGGCGATGAGACTGGCCATACCGTTGCTCGCACTTGCCGCCGGCGGCACGGCGGCGTTCGTCTTCGGCATCCGCCAAACCCAGCAAATCCTGGGCGCGAACGCGCCCTTGATGGCGACGGCGCCATCCGCAGCTCCGGCGCAAGACCAAGAGAAGAATCAGGACAAGACTGCGCTGACAAAGGCGCAAACCGAGACCGCGGCCCTCTCCAACGCGCTGGCAGGGCCATCGCCGCCATCGGGCGCCGCCGCTTTGCCGGAGTTCGACGTCGTCAACATCGAGCCGACCGGCGAGACCGTTGTCGCCGGCCGCGCGCCACCGGGCGCGACGGTGGAATTGCTGCGCAATGGCGAGGTGCACGATCGCGCCGTGGCGGACAAATCTGGCCAGTTCGTCATGGTCCCGCGCCCGCTTCCGCCGGGAAACTACGACCTCACCCTGCGCATCACGCGTGATGGCAAGCAGGTGACCTCCAAGCAGAGCGTGGCGGTGGCGCTCGAGGCTGCGGCAAGGGAGCGGCCAATGGTGGCGCTGATGGCGCCGGACAAGCCGATCCGGGTGCTGTCGCAACCTGCGGCCGCGGCGCCGGCGGCCGGGAAAATTGCCGTCGCGGCGGTCGAGACCGAACCGGGTGGCAAGCTCCATGTCAGCGGCCAGGCAGCGCCCGGCGCGACCGTCAGGCTCTATCTCAACGACAGTCTGATCGCCTCCGCCACCGCCGACGCGGCGGGACACCTCTCGGTCACGATCAACAAGGGTGTGGCGGCCGGCAACTATCAGGTCCGGCTTGACGAGGTCGACCCCGGGTCCGGCAAGGTTCGCGCGCGCGCCGAGGTGCCGTTCAACGTTCCGGACGCGACGACCACCGCATCGATCCCGGCCTCGTCCGGCCGTGCGGTTGCGACCGCGCCGCGGCTCGCGGCGGCGACGGCTACCGCCGCATCGAGCTCACCCTCGGCCGTGATCGTGCCGAAGATCGCGACGACCACGGTAGCCCGCGGCGACAGCCTGTGGCGGATCAGTCAGCGCGCATTCGGCGCCGGGCAGCGTTATGCGGTGATCTATCGGGCAAACCAGCGGCAGATCCGCAATCCCAATTTGATCTATCCCGGTCAGGTCTTCGTCGTGCCGGCACGATAGGGCCGGCCTTACGCCAACGGTCACTTGCCCGAGGATTTCAGGAACGCCACGATCCTGGTGCGATCCTCCGCCGAGCGGACGCCGGTGTACGGCTTCATGCCGTTGCCCGACACCACGGCTTCGGGATCCTCGATGAAGCGCAGCAGCGTGCGCTCATCCCAGACGATGTCGGATGACTTCATCGCCTCGGAATAACGAAAATTCGTCACCGATCCGGCCTTGCGGCCGACGATGTTGTGCAGGTTCGGGCCGGCGCGGTTGTCGCCATCCTTGACGGTGTGACAGGTGCGGCAGGAATTGTTGAACGCCTGCTCGCCCGATACGCCTGCATCCTGGCCATAGGACGGCAACAGCGGCAGGGACGTCAGTGCGCATAGCAGGACGATCAGTTTTCGGCGCATCGATCACTCCATCGGAAGTGCCATGCCGTCAACGCAGGGGCGGCGTGAAAGGTCCTCTCGCGGCAGCCCCACATCTGGCGCAAGCGTGCGCGCTGCACTAGATGTGCTGCCATGCAGCACCCCGCCCTCGAGGATTTCGTCGCCGGCCACCAGCGCCTGTTTGTCCTGACCGGGGCCGGCTGCAGCACCAATTCCGGCATCCCTGATTATCGCGACAGCGACGGCAACTGGAAGCGGACCCGGCCGGTCACCATCCAGGCCTTTTTGGGCGAGGCGGCGACGCGGCAGCGCTACTGGGCGCGCAGCATGGTCGGTTGGCGGCGGTTCGGCCGCGCGATGCCGAATGGTGCGCATCGCGCACTGGCGAAGCTCGAACAACAAGGGCGCTGCGAGCTGCTCTTGACCCAGAATGTCGACCGCCTGCACCAGGCCGCGGGCAGCCAGCGCGTGATCGACCTGCACGGCCGGCTCGACGTGGTGCGCTGCCTCGGCTGCGGCGCCACGATGCCGCGCGAACAGTTTCAGGGCGAGCTGGCGCGGCTGAACCCTGCCTGGCTCGCGCTCGATGCCACTGATGCGCCCGACGGCGATGCCGATCTCGAGCAGGATTTTTCGTCATTCGTCGCGCCGGCCTGCGAAGCCTGCGGCGGCGTGCTGAAACCCGATGTGGTGTTCTTCGGCGAGAACGTGCCGCGCAACACGGTTGCATCAGCGCAGGCGCATCTCGAGCAGGCCGACGCCTTGCTCGTCGTCGGCTCCTCGCTGATGGTCTATTCCGGCTTTCGCTTCGTCCGGATGGCGGAGCAGCGCGGCCTGCCGATCGCCGCCGTCAATCTGGGCCGCACCCGCGCCGACGACCTGCTCACGCTCAAGGTCGAGGACCAGTGCGAACAGGCGCTGTCGTTCTTGCTGTAGGCCGCCGACCTCTCCGCGTCATTGCGAGGAGCGAAGCGACGAAGCAATCCACCGGCCGCACATGCGGAGGAATGGATTGCTTCGCTTCGCTCGCAATGACGAACGGCTGAGATTATCAGCTCACGCCCGATGCCGCGGCGCCTTGGCCATCGGCAAATTGGCGTTCCAATGCGTCCAGCTGACGCTGGCGAGGCTGCCGAGATCGGTCGCCAGCGGGCGGCGGGTGCGGCGCTCGTACTCGGCGATGCAGCGGCCCGACTCGCCGATCTTGCGCTGCAATTCGTCGATCGTCATCTGCGTCGCGCGGCCGCAATTGGCCTTGCCGAGCTGATCGACCTCGATCTGCTTCAGCGCCGCACGCAGCTTCTTGAGCTGCGCGCGCTGCCAGGCAATGTGACTGTCGCTATCTGCCGTCATGTGGCTGCCACCATCTTTGATCGTTGCACGCCGTTCGGAACCTCGATGTCGACCTCGAGCATCGAGACGAACTTGCCGCGATCCATCCGGACCACGACCTTGTCGGGATCGACGTCGATATGCTTGGACACCACGCTGAGGATTTCCGAGCGCAGCGTCTCCAGAAGATCAGGCGCACCATTCCGGCCACGCTCATGCGAAAGCAGGATCTGCAACCGCTCCCGCGCGACGGGCGCCGATGCAGCGCGGCCGCCGAACAGCCGCATTACGTTCATCATGCCGCCCTCCGTCGCAGCAGCCGGTCCATCAGCCCCTTGCGCTCGACCGGCACGGTCATCTCGACCTGCTCCCCCATCAGGCGCCGCACCGCGTCGGTATAGGCCCGCGCCGGCGCGCTGCTTGCAGCGTTCAGCGTGACCGGGCAGCCGACATTGGAGGCGCGCAGCACGTCCTGGCTTTCCGGGACGATGCCGAGCAGCGGCGTCGCAAGGATTTCCAGGATATCGTCGATCGACAGCATCTCGCCGCGCGCGGCGCGGCCGGCGTCATAGCGGGTGACCAGAAGATGCTTCTCGACCCGCTCGCCGCGCTCGGCGCGGACCGTCTTGGAATCCAGCATGCCGATGATGCGGTCGGAGTCGCGGACCGACGACACTTCCGGATTGGTGACGATGATGGCCTCATCGGCGTAGCGCATCGCGAGCGTCGCGCCGCGTTCGATGCCGGCCGGGCTGTCGCACAGGATCCAGTCGAACTTGGTCTTGAGGTCGGCGATCACGCGCTTGACGCCCTCTTCGGTCAGCGCGTCCTTGTCGCGGGTCTGCGACGCCGGCAAGAGCCAGAGGTTTTCCAGCCGCTTGTCGCGGATCAGGGCCTGCGGCAGCTTGGCGACGCCCTGCACCACGTTGATCAGGTCGAACACGACCCGCCGTTCCGCGCCCATCACCAGGTCGAGGTTACGCAGGCCGACGTCGAAGTCGATGACGACGACGTTCTGGCCCATTTGCGCGAGCGCCGCGCCAAGCGCGGCGGTTGAGGTCGTCTTGCCGACTCCTCCCTTCCCAGATGTCACGACCAAAACCTTGGCCATTTCTCTCTCTCCTTGTGGTCGATCAGTTCAACGCTGTGACGCGCAGTATTTCGCCCTCGAGCCACGCCTGGGCGGGCCGGTTGCGCAAGTTGTCAGAGATTTCTTCTGCGGTCTGATAGTAGCCGTCGATGGCGAGCAATTCGGCCTCGATCCTCTGGCAGAAGATGCGGGCCGACGAATTGCCGTTGATGCCGGCCATCGCGCGGCCGCGCAGCGTGCCGTAGACGTGGATCGAGCCGCCGGCGACGATCTCGGCGCCGGAGCCGACCGAGCCGAGCACGGTGACGTCGCCCTCGGCAAACACGATCGACTGGCCGGAACGGACCGGGCTCTCCAGCAGCAGCGACGGCAGCTTGGTCTTGTCCTTGTCTTTATTTTTTTCCGGCGCCGGCGGCGCCTTCGGCTCGACATGGGTGATCGCGCAGGCGCGGCCGCCGGTCAGAAGCGGCGGCATGTTGGCGCCGAGTTTCGATTCGTCGACGCCCTCGATGCCGAGGATCCGGATGTTGCGCTCGGCGAGGCTGCCGATCAGATGCGCGATCGCGGCCTGGCTGAGATCGACCGCCGACAGGTCGAGCACGATGGGCTTGCCGCTGAAGAACCCCGGGGACTTCCCAAGCGTCGCGTCGATCTCAGCGAGCCAGGACACGACCGGCACGACCGGCGAGAAAACGAACGCAACATAGGAACGGCCGCGCATGCGGACCTGCTGACGTGCGACCTGTTGAGTTGCGTCCATCGCCCCTGACTCGGTTGTCTTGTCGAATGGTTAACAATCGGCCCGCACGGTTAACCAAAGGTTAACAGGCGTCAGGGTTTTCACTGATTTGGGACACTGTTGCCTCGGCGCAGCCGCCCGGCCGAAAGGTCTGGAACCGCGGGCAGACGGCCGCGCTCAAAAATGGCTGAGCGAATCAGCTGACCAACCCGGCCAGGACGGCCCCCAAACAAAAGAGCCGGCGTCAATCGACGCCGGCTCTTGCAATTGCGCGTGCTTGAAAGGAGCGTCTCAGCTCTTCACGTCGGCGGCCCAGGTCTTCTCGATCTGCTTCACGACACTGTCGGGCATCGGGATGTAGTCGAGTTCCTCGGCGCTCTTGGCACCCTTGTCGAAAGCGAACTTGAAGAACTTGAGCGCTTCCTTCGAGGCCGCCTTGTCGGTCGCATCCTTGTGCAACAGGATGAACGTCGAAGCGACGATCGGCCAGGACTTGTCGCCGGGCTGGTCGGTCAGGATCAGGTAATAGCCGGGCGCGTTGGTCCAGTCGGCGTTCGAGGCGGCAGCCTGGAATGCTTCGTTGGTCGGCTGGATGGTCTTGCCGGCCTTGTTGACCAGCGCGGTGTAGGTCAGCTTGTTCTGCTTGGCATAGGCGTACTCGACATAACCGATCGAGTTCTTGGCCTGCGCGATGTTGCCCGCGACGCCTTCATTGCCCTTGGCGCCGACGCCAATCGGCCATTCGACCGCAGTGCCGGAACCGATCTTGCTCTTCCAGTCCGGGCTGACCTTGCTCAGATAGTCGGTGAAGTTGAAGGTCGTTCCCGAACCGTCGGCGCGGTGGACGACCGAGATCGCTTCAGACGGCAGCTTGGCGTTCGGGTTGAGCTTCTTGATCGCCGCATCATCCCACTTGGTGATCTTGCCGAGGAAGATGTTGGCGAGCGTCGGACCGTCGAGCACCAGATCGCCGGCCTTCACGCCATCGAGGTTCACAACTGGAACGATCGCGCCCATGATCATCGGCCACTGCGCAAGGCCATCCTTCTGCAACTGGTCGGACTTCAGCGGCGCGTCGGTCGCCCCGAAGGTCACGGTGTTGGCTTCGATCTGCTTGATGCCGGCACCCGAACCGATCGACTGGTAATTCACACCGCTGCCTGAATCCTTCTTGTAGGCGTCGGCCCACTTGGACAGCACGGGGAAGATAAAGGTCGAGCCGGCACCGGTGATGTCGGTTGCGAAGCTGGGCGTAGCCATGACCACCAGACCGGCGGCCACGATCGATTTGACGAATTTCATGCTGATCTCCGTGGAAACGCGAGAGGTCTCGCGTGCTCGATGCTCTCGTTAGCAGCGGCAACGTTTTTTCGAACGCCGGTGACGATGGGATGACAGCGGCGCCTAACCTTTGGCCTACCTCGAAAGTCCGAAAACGGCAGGCATCCTGCCATTCGCGCTGCGTTGAAGCTTGCTGGAGCGTCGCGGTTGGAACTTATTCCGCCTTGATGTTGGCCGACTTGACGATCGGCCACCATTTCTCGATCTCGGCGGCCTGATGGTCGCGCAGCGCGGCGGGGCTCTGTTTGTCGGGCGGCGGGATCTCCTGCCCGAGTTCGGCGAAGCGCTGCCGGACGGCGGGCTCGGCGAGCGCAGCCATCACCGCCTTCGACAGAACAGACACGATATCGGCAGGCGTGCCCTTCGGTGCCCAGATGCCGTGCCAATAGGCAATGTTGAGACCCGGCAATCCCGCTTCATCGACGGTCGGAATATCGGGAGCCGATGCAAGCGGCGACGGCGCCGTCACCGCGAAGGCCTTCACGGTTCCGCTCTTCACCTGCGGCAGCGAGTTGGAGGCCTGATCGAACATGATGTCGATATGCCCGGCCATCAGATCGTTCAGCGCAGGCCCGGCGCCGCGATATGGCACGAAGGAGAAGTTCGTGTCCGTCAGCTGCTGGAAGAACACGCCGGCGACATGCGCGCCCGAGCCCGGGCCCGCGGTGCCTGCCGTCGCCTTGTCGCCATTGGTCTTGAGCCAGGCGATCAGCTCCTTCAGATTCTTCGCCGGCAGATCGGGCTGGCCGATGATAAGCTGCGGCCCGCTCGCGATCAGCGCGATCGGCGCGAACTCGCGCACGTCATATTGCAGCTGATAGATCGCGCCGTTGAGGCAATGCGTGCCCCAATGCCCGATCGTGATCGTGGTGCCGTCAGGCGCCGCGCGCGAGGCGCGCAGCCCCGCAACGGTGCCGGAAGCGCCGGTGACATTCTCGATGATGACGGGATGGCCGACCGCGTTGCGCATGTATTCGGCGAGGATCCGCGCCAGCACATCGGTCGGCCCGCCGGCGGCGAACGGCACGATCATGGTGATCGGGCGAGCCATGGTTTCGGCGCGCGCACCTAATGATGCAAGCGGCAGCGTCGCAGCACCAAGCGCGAATTGCAGGAAAGGCCGGCGAGACACGTTGGGCATGCGCGTTCCCCCTCCTGCTTCATAGAGCCGCTGGCCTAGAAGCTCCAGCCCTTCGACGTGCCCCAATCCATCATGAACTGCTCGGTCTCGCGCCCGGCATCAGCGAGCCAGGCGGTGAAGTCGGCGATGGCGCCGGCGCTTTCATTGTCGGCCAGATAGAACGAGCGGTATTCGCGCTTGCGCAGGCCGAGATCGCCGAACGGCAGGCAGAGCTGGCCGGCCATCAGCTCGTCGGTCACGAGGAACAGCGGAAACAGCCCGATGCCGATGCGTTCGATCGTCGCCTGCAGGGCGAAGAACATCTGCTCGAACCGCAGCGTCTCCTGATCCGCGCTCATCTCGCCGCCGGCCTGCGCCAGCCAGCGCGGCCAGTCATAGGGCTCGGTCAGATAGGTGATCAGGGTGTGATGCCGCAAATCATCGGGGGTGGCGAGCCGCCCGCGTGTCAACAGATCGACATGGCAGACCGGCGCGATCAGCTCGGTCATGAAGTGCTGCGACATCCAGCCCACGGGCTCACCGACATTGCCGCGGATCGCAACGTCAAACGAACGGTCGTTGACATTGAGCGGTCCGATCGAGGTGAGCAGTCGTAGCTCGACGTCGGCGCGCATGCGCTGGAACGAAGCGATGCGGCGGATCAGCCAGCGCATCGCAAACGTCGGCGGCGCGCTGACGCGCAGCACCGACGGCGAGCCATACTGTTTCATGTCCATCGAGGCCAGCGCAAGACGATCGAGGATCGCCGTGACCTCGCGATAGTAGATCTGCCCGGCTGCGGTCAGCGTCAATTGCGAGGGGGCGCGGCGAAACAACTTGACGCCGAACCAGTCCTCGAGAAGCGCGACCTGGCGGCTGACGGCGCCGTGGGTCACCAGCAGCTCTTCAGCGGCCTTGGTGAAGCTCACATGCCGCGCGGCCGCTTCGAATGTTCGCACCGCGTTGAGCGGTGGCAACTTTCTCATGATCCTGTCGCGTCTCCGGAAGGCTCAGGAGGATAGCGTGGCGGCGTCCGGATTGTCGAGGGCGCGGACGAATTGGGCGCGGTCGAGGTCGCCTTCCCAGCGCGCCACCACCACGGTGGCGACCGCGGTGCCGATGAAGTTGGTCAGCGCACGCGCTTCCGACATGAAGCGGTCGATGCCGAGCAGCAGCGCGATGCTCGCCACGGGCACATGGCCGATCGAGCCCAGCGTCGCGGCGAGCACGATGAAGCCGCTGCCCGGCACGGCGGCCGCGCCCTTCGACGTCAGCAGACAGACCACGACGAGACCGATCTGCCGGACCAACGACATCGGCGTGTCGGTGGCCTGGGCGAGGAACACGCTGGCCATGGTCAGATAAATGCAGGTGCCGTCGAGATTGAAGGTGTAGCCGGTCGGGATCACGAGGCCGACGGTGGATTCCGCGCAGCCGGCGGCCTTCATCTTGTCGATGAAGCGCGGCATCACCGATTCCGAGCCTGATAGCCCGAGCACGAGCAGCAGCTCTTCGCGGAGATAGCGGATCAGTTTGAAGATGCTGAAGCCCGCCAGGCGCGACACGATGCCGAGCCCGACGATCACGAACAGCAGGCAGGTGAGATAGAACACCAGCATGAAGTGCGACAATGCGACGATCGAGCCGACGCCGTATTTGCCGATGGTGAAGGCCATTGCGCCGAACGCACCGATCGGCGCGATCCGCATGATCATGCCGATCAGGATGAAGAGGATCTTCGACAGCTTCTCGATCGCCACCAGCACCGGCTTGCCGTTCTCGCCATAGCGTTGCAGGGCGATGCCGAACAGCACGGCGAAGAACAGCACCTGCAGCGTATCGCCACTGGTGAACGCGCCGCCCACGGTCGACGGGATCACGTTCATCAGGAAGCCGACGACGGACTGGTCGTGCGACTGGGTCACGTAGGACGCCACGAGGCGGGAATCCAGCGAAGCCGCCGAGACGTGCATGCCAACGCCGGGACGTGCCAGGTTGATGACGAACAGGCCGATGATCAGCGCCGCGGTCGTTGCGACCTCGAAATAGATCAGGGTTTTCACGCCGATCCGTCCGGCCTTGCGCATGTCGCCGAGGCTCGCGATGCCATGCACCACGGTGAGGAAGACGATCGGCGCGATCGCCATCTTGATCATTTTGATCAGGGCGTCGCCGAGCGGCTTCAGCGCCGCGCCGATATCCGGCCAGAGGTAGCCGACCAGGACGCCCAGCGCGATGCCGATCAGCACCTGGACATAGAGACGCGCATGCCAGGGCGCCGCGACAGCGTCGAGACGGGCGGCGCCGTCAGTGGTGATCGTGGACATGGGCGTCGATCCTCGGGAGTATTATGTTGGCTGCGCAGGAGGCACGGTCGGTCGACGCACCCGCTGCAGCAGCGGCGGGACGTTGGCGGGCGATTGCGCGAAGCGCAAACGAGTTAAGCTCAGGCAGCGTGACCTCAGCTCACAGGCCGGCGACAGGCGCGTGAGCCCACCTCATGCTCCGTCAGCATTACTCGTTTGCGGGAGCCGCCAGCCTTGACCGACAAAGGCAGGGAAGCCGGTCGTCAACCGGCGCGAGCTGCGAGGAACGACAATGAGCAGACTTTCAGTGGCGGTGATCGGCGCCGGGATGGGCGGACTGGCCTCCGCCGCGGCGCTGAGCCGCGCAGGCATCGACGTGACGGTGTACGAACAGGCCCAGCGCTTCACCCGGCTCGGCGCCGGCATCCAGATCGGCTGCAACGCCATGAAGGTGATGCGGGCGTGGGACCTCGAGCCGGTGCTGCGCCGCGAGGCGTTCTATCCGCGGTCCTGGAACAACAAGGAATACGACACCGGCGAGGTGCGGTTCGACATGGTGTTCGGCCCGTCCGCCGAACAGCGCTATGGCGCGCCCTATCTGCTCGGGCATCGCGGCGATTTGCATGCGGCGCTCGCCAGTGCGGTGCCTGATAACCTCATTCGTCTCGATCACAGGCTGACGGCAATCGAGCAGCGCGCCGACCGCGCGGTGACGTTGACCTTCGCCAACGGCCACAGAACGACGGTCGACGCCGTGGTCGCCGCCGACGGCGTCCATTCCTTCGTCAAGGAGCGGCTGTTCGGCCGCGACGAGCCGAATTTCACGGGCCGCATCGCCTACCGCACGGTGTTTCCGGCAGCGCTGCTCAACGGCTATCCGATCGACGACTGCACCAAATGGTGGGGGCCGGATCGCCACATCGTCATCTATTACGTCAAGCCCGATCGCAGCGAGGTCTACTTCGTCACCAGCCAGCCGGAGCCCGGCTTCACCGTGGAATCCTGGTCGGCGACCGGCGACGTCAACGAACTGCGCAAGGCGTTCGAAGGCTTCCATCCGCAGGTCCGCAAAGTGCTGGAGGCCTGCCCGTCGGTGCACAAATGGGCGCTGGTCGATCGCGATCCGCTGCCGCGCTGGAGCGAGGGCAACATCACGCTGCTCGGCGACGCCTGCCATCCGATGACGCCCTATATGGCGCAGGGCGCGGCAATGGCGATCGAGGACGCGGCGGTGCTGTCGCGCTGCCTTGCGGGCGTCGAACGCGACGGCGTCGCGGAGGCCTTCCGCCGCTTCGAGGCGACCCGCAAGCCGAGAACCTCGCGCGTGCAGGCGAGCTCGCGCACCAACACCTGGCTCAAGAACCCGACCGATCCGGACTGGGTCTACGGCTACGACGCCTGGACCACGCCGCTCGCCGAGCCCGCACTGGCCTGACCACAATTCAACCGGAGACGACAATGACCGACGCCAATTCCCGCGGCGAGAAGTTCGAGCGCGGCCTGCAGACCCGCCGCACCGTGCTCGGCGACGCCTATGTCGAGCGATCGCTGAAGGCGGCCGACGACTTCAACTGGCCGATCCAGAAGCTCGCCACCGAATATTGCTGGGACGAGATCTGGAATCGCCCCGACCTCGACAAGCGCAGCCGCAGCCTGCTCAACCTCGGCATGATCGCGGCGCTCAACCGCCCGCACGAGCTCAAGGTGCATATCCGCGGCGCGCTCAACAACGGGCTGAGCAAGGCCGAGCTGCGCGAGGTGTTCCTGCAGATCGCGGTCTATTGCGGGATGCCCGCCGGCCTCGACAGCTTCCGTATCGCCAAGGACGTGTTCGCGGAGATGGGCCTTGTCGACTGAGGTGGCCCCAATCGTAATCGCCGCATGGCAGGGCTTTGTCCGGCACGATGTGCAGGGGCCGGACGGACGGCTCAGCGTCCGTGTCGGCGGAGCGGAGCACGGCGCGCCGGTGCTGCTCTGCCATTCGATCCTGACCAGCAGCGCCATCTGGCACCGCCAGGCAGCCGCGCTTGCCGCCCGCGGCCATCGCGTGCTCGCACTCGACAGCCGGGGTCACGGACAATCCGAGGCGCCGCACGGCCCCTATGCCATGGACGATCTGGTGGCGGATGCGATCGCCGCGCTCGATCATTTCAGCATCGCGCGGGCGCATGTGATCGGCGTCTCGCAGGGTGGCATGACGGCGTTCGGCCTCGGCGTGCGCCATCCGGACCGTCTTCTCAGCCTCTGCGTGATCGCAGCACGGGCCGATGCGCCGCCACCATTCGCCGCCGCTTGGGACGATCGCATCGCACTGGTGCGTGAGCGGGGTATCGCGCCGCTGGCGGCGCCGACTGCGGAGCGCTGGTTCGGACGCACCTTTCTCGATGCACATCCGGCGATCGCGACTGCACTGCTCGCCTGCATCAACGAGACCGATCCGGAGGGCTTCATCGGCTGCGCCCGCGCGATCCAGTCGCTCGCCTATCTCGACGGCGTGACGACGCTGCAGGTGCCGCTGACGATGATCGTGGGCGCAAACGACCAACTGCTGGTGCAGCCGATGACGGAGCTCGCGGCGCTGCTCGATTGCCGGCTCGCGATCATTCCCGACGCCGGCCACCTGCCCCAGGTGGATCATCCGAACGAGGTCGACGCCACGATCGAGCGGCATTTGCAGGAAGCCGCTCGATCCGGGTGACCTCGCCCACCGGCCCTCAGCAAAAATATCGAAAACAACCCCATGCAAAGGAGCGGGCAGCCGCCGCAATCAAGAGCTTTGGCCCTATCGGTTGACACGTCGGGCAAATCAGCTGCAGAATTTTACCGTAGCAGAATACGCTCGACGCCCTCCGGCAAGCGACGGATGCTGTCCGGTGTCACCGTCGGGCGCATCCTCCCACCTGTGAGCTGGTGCAGCCGATGACGGCGCTCGCAGCGCTGCTCGCTGGCCGGCTCGCGATCTCTGCCGATGCCGTGCACCTGCCCCAGGTGGATCACCCCGACGTCGGCACCGCGATCGAACGGCATTTGCGGGAGCTGGCCCAATCTGCATAGCGCCGACCAGCAATTCTCACCCCCGTACCATCCTGGCACTGAGCGCTTTGGCCATCTGCGGAGGAAGTGGATGGCCAAGGCTGGGATATGGGCGTGGGCTGATACCCATCATCCGTAGCGAATTCCCGGATAAACAGCCTTTCGCCTGCCCGTTTTTGTGGCGGTCGGCGGCGCTCACCGACCAGTCCCGCCCCGGTGGCGACAGGGTCATTTCCGCATGCTAACGTACATGGAAGGTTATAGCGCGACGGTATAACGGGCATGGCAGTGCAGACTGACCCTGTGTTGTCCCCTCAACTGATGCCTCCCTTTGAGCGGGCTTGTCGCGCGGTCCTTGCGGCTGACGTGGTTGGCTACACCCGACTGATGGAAGCGGCCGAGCTCGAAACCCATCAACGCTATCGCACTCTCCGGGTCGAAGTCACCGATCCGACCATCGTCTCCCATCGCGGTGAAATCGTGAAGAACACCGGCGACGGGTTTCTCGCGGTATTCGAGAGCCCGCTGGATGCGGTCGAATGCGCGACCGAGTTGCAGCAGGAAATCCTCTCCCGGGAGAGCCAGCACTCTCCCGAGCGTCGCATCGCATTTCGAATTGGCATCCATTGGGAGCCCGTCATCTTCGATCTCGACGACGTCTACGGAAGTGCGGTCAATATCGCCGCGCGTCTTCAGACGACGGCGCCGGCAGACGGGATCGTGGTGTCATCGGCCGTGCTCGACAATCTTGATGGCGCCGGAGACCTGAAATTCGACAGTCTTGGCGACCTCCGGCTGAAGAACCTGACCCGAGCTGTCCCCGCGTTCTCGCTGCGATTGCCGGGGGTGGACCGCAGCGCGGCCGTCGGGTTCGCGCGCTCGCCTTCCGGGCGGGCAAAATTGCCCTCGATCGCCGTCCTGCCGCTGGTCAGTCTTTCAGACGACCCCGGCGACAACTATTTCGCCGAGGGATTCGTCGACGACATCATCGCGACGCTCAGCAATATCAAACATCTTTTGGTCGTTGCCCGCGGGTCGACCATGATGATCGATCGCCGCGCCGTCGACTACGGAACGGTGGCCGGCGAACGACTTGGCGTGCGGTATCTGCTCAGTGGCAGCATTCGTCGCGCCGGCGATCGAATCCGGCTCTCTGTCGAGCTCGGTGACTTGTCGACGGCGTCGGTCATATGGGCGGAGAAATACGAAACCGATATCGAGCATATCTTCGGCGTGCAGGACGAAATCGCCCTCATGATCGTGGGGCGCATCTCGACGCATGTGCGCCAGGCCGAGGTGAAGCGCGCGCTGCGGAAGCGCCCGCACAATCTGAACTCGTACGATTATTTTCTGCGCGCGCTTGATCTGCTCTACAAGCTGGACTTCGCCAGCTTTTCGATGGCGCGGACGCTGCTGGAGCGGGCACGCGAAGAGGACGACGGCTATGCGGCGCCATATGCGTTTTCAGCGCGTTGGCACATGCTGAACATCGCTGAGGGCCGGTCGACCGATCCCAACGCCGAGATCGCCGAGATCATCCGGCTCTCGAATTGCGCCATCGAACGAGATCCATCCGACGCGCTTGCCCTTTCACTGCAGGGGCACGCGCGGAGCGCGTTCCATTTTGACTTTGACACGGCCCTCGACTGCTTTGACCGTGCGCTTGCCGCCTCGCCAAACAATCCCTGGGCCTGGATGTTCAGCAGCGCAACATACGGCTTCATCGGCCAGCCAGTGTCGGGAATCGAACGAGCCGAACGAGCCATTCGGCTGTCCCCGCTGGACCAACAGGCCTTCACCAGTTTTTCGCGGCTCGGCCAAAATCATTATTTGAACGGCACCTATGAGGAGGCCATTCGCTGGTCGCGAAAGGCACTCAGCCTCAATCCCCGATACGGAAACGCGATCCGGATCGCAGCGGCAAGCCTCGTGGCCGTCGGCCGGCATGAGGACGCCGCGCTGTTGGCAACGCATCATCGGTCGGTTCTGCCGCAATTCACTGTGTCTCATTACGCGCCGCGTTGCCCTTTCAAGGCGGAGCAAGCTTCACTTTACGTGCAACGGTTGGAAGCCGCTGGACTTCCTGTCTGAATTTGGAGTGCCTGATTGACAAATTGATTATTGGAGCTGGGAGGTTGCAATGCAGTTTCACGTATTTGATGGCGGCGGGGACGGTGGCGGCGACGGCGGCGGGGATGGCGGGGGAGGCGGCGGTCAAAGCTATGGCGCGGGCGGAGCCTATATGGGTTCGCCACCGGCACAGGGCGCACCTTTCCTGATCTTCGATCCGCTGGGCGGTGAAATCTGCGAGAAAGACCTCGATTTCAAGGTGGTTTTCCCCTGGTCGGGATGGGAGCCCGACCTTTTTGGCGTGATCGCGCTGGCTGAGTTCGGCCAAACGGATTGGCGCCGCTCCATTCGAGCTCCGGATCCGCCACATCGTCATGCCGATATCTTTGCCGAGATCGATCAGTTGGCCGCAATGGCGCGCGATGAGCGCCCTCGCCTGATCGGTGAAATTCTCGATCAAAATACGCGACTGCGCGGCTATTTTGCCGAAGTCTTGATGATGTCGCCGTGGTCGCATCCGAGCTCGCTCAAGATCATCGAGATGGCGATCCGGGTTGCCCAAATGGTGGCAATCGACTTCAAGCTCCGGTTCAATCGGGCTCGGCCGCAACAGATCTGTCCTGCGCTCGTTCCCCTGATCAATTCGCCGGGGCACGCCTCGTTTCCGAGCGCGCATTCGCTCGAAAGTCACCTGATCGCTCTGGCGCTCGCGGATTTGCATCCTCGACACACCAAGCGGATGCTCGTCGCGTTGGCCGATCGCATTGGGCGCAATCGCGAGGTGGCAGGCGTCCATTACCCGAGCGATACCCACGCGGGAAAGGTGATTGCCGGCCAGGCGTTCGAGATCCTTAAGGAATGCCCGACGTTCAAGGCGGTGTTGGCTGAGGCCAAACGTGAGCCCGGCAAGGCCGGGACACTCGTCCTGCCGTCCGCACGTTCGACCTCCAAGAAGAAGCGGGGGAAACGATCGTGACCCCGGCAGCAGACGAAATCGCTTCTCTCGTGGGCGCGACATGCGTCCCGATCAATCTGCCCCCGTTCAGGCGATCGAGATGGCGGCTGCTCGACTTCAAGAACGAGCATCAGGAAAAAACAAACTGGTGCTGGGCCGCCGTCGCGGCCAGCGTCGCCCATTTCTATCGTCCCTCCAGCAGGGTGACCCAATGCGACATCGCGAACGGACAGCTGGGCCGAACTGATTGCTGCGTGGCCGACAAGGATACCTGCAATGTCTACGGCTACTTGATGTCGTCGCTGTTCCGCGTTGGCCATTTCAGGAAATGGACCGCGCGCCGTTCCGCGTCGTTGCGAGAGACCCAGGAAGAGATCGGAGGCAGACGCCCGCTTTGCGTGCGCATCGTCTGGAATGGCGGCGGGGCCCACCTTGTCACGATCAAGGGTTACGCGGATGAACCAGCGGTCGGTGTGCCCGTGCAAGACGACTACGGCCTGGCGATTGCGGACCCTTGGTGGGGCCTCTCGGATATCAACGCCGCGCAATTTCCGCGCGGCTATATCAACTGCGGCACCTGGACGGACACGTACTACACCAAGAGGGCAACGCATGGCGATTCCAGCAGCTGACTTTTCCGACGATGCCCGCGACGCCGTACTTGCCGGCATGGCCAATCGAGCGCGCATGCGGGGCTTTGCGACGCCAAAGCTCAGCTTCGCGCATCGCAATCATCGCGGCGACCTCGAGCTTTGCGTCCCGCATCGCATGGCGTTGCTGCCGTTGAGCACCTTGCGCCGCCTGGCCAGGCCTGACCGGTGCACGGCCAAGCCTTCAGCGAAGATTGAGCTGCCTGCGCTCAGTTCCGTAGCGACCATCCTCGGCTGGCGGTTTCTCATCTTTGACAAGACTGTCCTTGAGACGATCGCTGCGGCTCATGCCGTCTTCACCGACGAGAGCGGCTATCGGTTGGCCGAACTGAACGAGGGACCATACGTAACCGGCTTTCTCAAGGCGCTTCAGGCGCCCGCCGTACGCCGCGCGATCTCAGCCGACAGGGACGATGACAAACCTGGTGAGCCGATGTTGCTGCTCGCTCCGGCGATCTGCTTTGCCGGATTGTGGATCCGGCATCAGGACAGCGATAAGGACTTCATCCTGCCGATGGATCCCAACCTCTTGCCGGCCTTCCACAATGTGACGCCCACAGAGGTTCTCACTGCCTTGGTTCGAGCGTCGATCGCAGTTCCAACCGACAGCGCTTCGGCAGGGTGACACGCGCAGCCAAACGCAATTTGGCGAGTGAACGGCAAAAGCCAATCATTGCGCGGCGTCGCCCGGCCAGCGCGTAGCCCACCCTTGGATGCCGGTCATCTCGGCCACGGTCATCGAACTCGCACGAAAGCGTCATCCCTCCGTCAACTGGCCGCGACAAGTTGTCGCGGCCAGTGCTGGCCATTCCAATCCTGTCGGAAATAGAGAGGGGCGACTCATGAGAAGTTTTCGTGACTATGTCTTGTCGACTGCCGCGATCGCGGCGGCCATGCTTGCCTGCGGCGTCGCAGTCGCGCAAGCGGATGATGACAACGGGCATTCGCAGCGACATGGCTACAAGCACGTCTTGCTGATCAGCGTCGACGGCATGCACGCCGTCGATTTGAAGCGTTGGGTCGAAAGCCGTCCCGGCGGCAACTTCGCCCAGCTCACCGGCAAGGGCGTCGTCTATCCGAACGCCTACACCACCGCTCCGTCCGACAGCTATCCCGGCATGCTCGCGCAGGTCACCGGCGCGACGCCAAAGGGCGGCGGCCTGTTCTATGACGACAGCTATGATCGCACCGAGTATCCGGCCAAGGCCTTCTATACCAGCCAGAATCTTCCGGACCCGGGTTGCGTGAGCCCGGCAGGCACCGAACTCACCAACTTCGAAGCGCTCGACAAGACCTTCGATTACTCCAGCGGACTGGTCGCCGATTACACTGCCGGCGGCACGCTCGGCCAGGTCTACACGCAGCTCGATCCGGACCACATGCAGCGCAAGCTGGTGAACGGCCAGTGCGTTCCGGTCTATCCGCACGACTACGTGCGCACCAACACGATCTTCGAAGTCATCAAGCAGGCCGGAATGCGCACGGCCTGGTCCGACAAGCATCCGGCCTATGAGGACCTGGCGGGCCCGTCGGGCAAGGGCCTCGACGAGCTCTTCACGCCGGAGATCAACGCGCAGGACACGATCGACGCCGGCGCCAAGCCCGGCGACGACTACACCAAGAGCTTTGTCGGTGTCCGTTCATACGACTCGCTGAAAGTGCAGGCGGTGTTGAACTGGATCGACGGCTACAACGGCACGCGAACCCAGCATCAAGGCGTCCCCGCGATCTTCGGCATGAACTTCCAGGCGGTCAGCGTTGGCCAGAAGCTCGCCAAGGCCGGCCACGCCGACACCGACAAGTCGCTGGTCGGCGGCTATGCCGACGCCAACGCGACGCCCGGCAATGCGCTCACGCAGCAACTCCAGTTCGTGGACGATGCGCTCGGCAAGTTCGTCAACGAGCTCAAGGCACAGAACCTCTACGATTCGACGCTCATCATCATCAGCGCCAAGCATGGCCAGTCACCGATCAACCTCGCGGATCGCGTGGCGATCTCGGATGCGCTGTACAGCAACACGCCCGGTTTCGGCGCCAACGGCTTCGAGATCTGCGATGACGCGGCGCTGGTCTGGCTGTCGCCGGAACTGCAGCAGGCGACCAATCCGGCGACCGGCAATCCCTATTATGCCGACGCCAAGGCCTACATTCTGGCCCACGCCGCCGATCTGCATATCCAGAAGCTGCTCGACCGCGACGAGCTCACCAAGCTCTACGAAGATCCGTTCCACAACAGCCGGGTGCCGGACTTCATCGCCATCACCGATCATGGCGTGATCTGCACCGGCGGCAGCAAGCTCGCCGAGCATGGCGGCTTCTCCAAGGACGATCGCAATGTCCTGCTGCTGCTCTCCTCGCCTCGCATCAAGCATGCGCGGACGATCGAGGAGACCGCCTTCACCACCCAGATCGCGCCGACGATCCTCCGCGCGCTCGACCTCGATCCGCGCAGCCTCCAGGCCGTTCGCGAAGAGGGCGTCGAGGCCCTGAAGTTGAATGAAGGCGCGGAGCGGTTCTGACCGCCGCGGCGCAACGCACCGAAGGCCTGCACCGGCACATCGTGACCGGGCAGGCCGGAGAGCCGGGCCTTCATCGGCGTCCCACGGGGCGCCGGTGAGGAGCCAAGACTGCATCCACAGCAGCTACGGCCGTTCGCGCATCAAGCGCGACCTCTCAGGCGCGATGAGATTGCGTCGAATCGTCGACGCGCTTTCGCTCGCCGTTTGAGCATCATCTGATCGGAAAACCGCTTCGCGCTATTCTCTAGAGCATAATGAGTTTGGATCGAATCGCTTTGGCTGCGTGCTCACTTTACCTCTCCCCATTTGGGGAGAGGTCGATTTGCGAAGCAAATCGGGTGAGGGGACGCAGCTCTAACGAGGGACCATAACCCCTCACCCGGCGCTACGCGCCGACCTCTCCCAAGGGAGAGGTGAACCTCCGCTGCCGATCCGGTTCAACCTCATCTCATCATGCTCTAGGCAGGAAAGCAGGCTGCCGCCGTCAGCGTGAACGGAGCCAGATTGAGGATCTGGGGGAACTGGAATTGATAATTTGCACTCACCTGGCTGCCGCACGCCGCGGCGCTGTAGCTGAACGTCGAGGACGGCAAGCTCAGTCCAAACGCCTGCTGGGTAGCGTAAGCGGCGATTGCGCTCGGGTTGCCGGTAGGACAAAGCGCGGGGTTGACGCTCGCGCATCGCGCCGTGACCGCCACCGCGTGCTGCATTCCCACCTGCGTCCACATCAGCAGCCCGAACTCGATCACGCCGAACACAAACGCGAAGAACAGCGGCGCGGTCAGGCCGAATTCGAGTGCCGACGCCCCGCTCCGGTCGGGCCAGAACGCGCGTATCACTGCAGCCTCGCCGTGGACTGCGTGCTGATGACATAGCTGTTCGGAACGATCTGATAGTTGATGATCGTCGAGTAGCTGCCTTGCGCGGAGACGATGGTGTATGTACCCGCCATTCGCCCTCCGGGACACGTTCCGCCGCAGGTCATGCTGGTGACGCCCGAACTGGTCGCGCAGCCGCAGAACTTGACCGGAGCAGGCGAGGCGCTGATCGCACTGGCGTTCGTCGCAGCTGCCACGGCAGTCGAGATCGCATTGGCGTCGAACCCATGCGCGATGGCATATTCGACGCCCGCCTGCGACGAGCCCTCCACCTGCATCTTGCGGTAGATCGCAAGGCCGATATCGGTCACGGAAACCACCATCAGCGAAAGCAGCGGGACCAGGACGCCGAATTCGATCGCCGCGACACCGCGTACGTCATCTCCGAACCTGCGATGGAGAAATAAGCCACGCCGTTGAGAACGGCGCTCACTATCTATTGTGCCCGTTTTCATCTCGTCACTCCGGCTTACTCGACAAGCTGCGCTGTCGCCGTACCGATGGCATTGCCGCCCATGGCAGCGCAATTGACCTGAACATTGGAATTTCCGACGATCGAGATCGTATCTGCAATGATTTGCGTACATGTCGTGCTGGTGCCGTTGCCGCCACTGAAGCTCAGCGCCGCCTTCGGCAGGTAGACCGCCCCCTGCAGATTTTGCGTGCCGCCGCCCGTCAGGTTGAAGCTGCTGCCGACCGGCATCCTGCGGTCGCCGTAGATCGCGATTCCCGCGGTCGTTCCGCTGGTCGGCGCGGTGAGGCTGACATTGGCGTTGCTGCCGATCGTCGCCGTGCCCCAGTTGCCGCTCGACCCGGTAAACACCAGGGTGACGCCCGTTCCCGTGATCGTGGCGTTGCCGGCCACCGACAGGTTCGCGCCGTTGAAATAGTAAATCCCGGGATTGAACGTCAGCGTCGCACCGGCGGCGACCGAGATGTCGCCGCAATAGCTGCCCGGACTGAGGGTCGTCGTCCCCTTCACGTTGAACTTGTTCGAGTAGTCGCACCATGTCGGCATCGTGGGCGTGACGTTGGCATAGGGATCGCCGATCGCCCTGATGCCGGTCCGAATGCCATTGGTCGCCGTGATGCTGCTGGTGCCGGAAACCCCACCCACCACGCCAACCATGGCCGCAGATATCGTCGCCGTTCCGCTGACATTGAGCGCCGAGCTGCCGTTGGAGTCGTCATAGAGATTGCAATTGATCAGGTTGAGCTGGGTGTTGCCTTTCACGGTCACGGCGGGATTGGCGGTCGGGTCGAGCGCCAGCACGCAGCCCGTTCCGACATTGCCGAGTGCGACGGCGCGGGCCGTGACCGGCACCGCCCCGGAGCCGAACAACGCTGACAACAGCCGCGCTTGCGGCTGGCTGATGATGACTTCGACCGCCTGCGGGCTGGAGGCGAAGCTTCCCGTGGACGGAGGCTGGTTCACCGTGACGGTGACGTTGCCGATCCCGTTGGCATAGCCGTAGAACGTCGTGACGGCGTTGGCCTCGGTCACGAGATTGGTGCCGGCGGTGGCTGCACTGACAGCGGCCGAGTCGGCCGCACTCATCATGTTCTTGTGCTTGTAGAACCACCACGCGACCTCGGTACCGAGTCCCGCGGTCCCGACCAGGACTGGCATCAGCAAGGCGATGATGATCGCGTAGCTGCCGGACCGGTCGCGCGCAAAGCGCTTCAGGAGACCGTCCTGGCGAACCCGGCACTCATCCGGTGCCGACCTCATTTGCGAGGATATTCCAACTTCCGCCTTCCAAGGGATGAAGGCCGTCATGTTGTCCTCACGCCGCTCGTGGCAAGTTCCTCCGATTCCTACCGCATGACAATTTAATGTCAGCTCTGCGCGATCGACGAAAATCGGACCTGGCGCTTAACACTCCCTTAGCCAATCCGGGCGTGCCGCAGCGGCGAATGACCGTGGAAGACGGCCGCGCGCGTCGTCCATGCGCGCTCAGGTGCCGAACTTCGCCCGCAGCATGGGGCCAAGGAGGTTCGAGTAGTCGTCCGTCCAGAGTGCGCTGGCCGGATCCGGCGGCATGGCGGTCCAATGCCGTGCCGCCTCGCCGGCATCCTCGGGCGTGCGTACCAGCATGACCACCCGGGACGCCGTCCTGAGCGTGGTCATGACGTCGCCGGCGGGATGCCCTTCCTTGAACAGCGCGATCAATCCCTCGGAGCGCGCGACATTGGCCAGGATCGGCGCCAGATCGAGATGACGGTTGGAAATGTGCACGAGAATGCTGCCGTGCGGCGTCAGCTTCGACAGATAGCCGGCAATCGCTTCACGCGTCAGCAAATGGACGGGAATGCCATCGGATGAGAAGGCGTCCAGCACGATCAGGTCGTAGCGATCGGGCGAGGCCTGCAACGTCAGGCGCGCATCGCCGAGCACGAGCCCGGCCTTCGGCGCGCAGCGCGAGAGAAACGTGAAGAATGCGGGATTGCTCGCGATCCGGATCACCTCGGGATCGATCTCGAAGAAGGTCCAGCTCTCTCTGCCGCGAAGATAACAGGCGAGCGAGCCGGTCCCGAGGCCGACGACCGCGACCCGCTCGAAGCCGTCCTTGAAGCGATCCTTGAAGCGATCTTTGGCGCCGCGTGCCGCCGCGATTCCTTCGGCGAGCGGGCTGCCCGGATAATAATAGCTCTGGGGCTCGGGCGCTCCCGCGACCGGCGTGCCATCCTCGTTACGCAACCGCTCGGCGCCATGCATCGTGTTGCCGTGGAACAGCAGCCGCGCGCTGCCGTCCGCAAGATCGACCACCGTATGGACACCGAAGAAGCTGCGCGCGGTCTCGATCGGGGCCATGCCGGGACGCCACAACGTCGTCAGCAGCAGGCCCGTGACCGCCAGCCCGGCGAAGGTCACCGGCCGCTGCCGCAGAACGAGCATGCAGGCCGTCAGCACGACCAAGAGGGCGCTGAAGGGCAGCTCGAAGGCGGCCGGCAGCCGCAACTGGGTCACGTACCAGACCATGGCAAGCGCAATCGCCGCCGCCAGCCATGGCGATGCCTTCACCAGCGCCTGGCGCGCGCCGCCTGCAAACATGCCGGGCAGCGCCAGCAACGCGAGCGCGATCAGGATCGGATATTCGTAGTTGCCGGAAAAAATCTGCGGCGCCAGCAGTCCCGCGAAGGCGCCGCCCAGCACGCCGCCGAACGAGGTGCACAGGAAGAACTCCGTCAGCCGCTCCGGGTGCGGGCGCCGGGCATAGAGCTCGCCGTGGCAGAGCAGCGTCAGCAGCGTGAACACCACGAGGTGGAGCACGATCGTCGTGAGCCAGAACACCTTGGCGCCCACGAGACTGATCGCAAGCGGAGCCACGGCGAACGGAACGAGTCGCACCACGGTCGCGTGGCTGATCCACGGCCGATCGCGGAACACGACCACGAAGGTGAACAGATAAAGCGCCAGCGGAACGACCCACAGAAACGGCGTTGCCGCGACGTCGGTCGTCAGATGCGCGGTCACCGCGATGACCAGCCCGGATGGAACGGCCGCAAGCGCGATCCAGCGCAGCCGGTCGGTCGCGCTGGCAATCGATGTCTGCGGCGTCGGCGCCGCGCCCGCTACGCCATTGCCTCGTCCGAGCACGAAGGCGACCGCCGTGACGAGAAGCGCGAGGACCGCGAAGCCGACCGACCAGACGCTCGCCTGCATCTTCAGCGTCAGCAGCGGTTCGACGACCGCGGGATAGGCAAACAGCGCCGCGAACGAGCCGAGGTTCGACGCGGCATAGAGCACGTAGGGATTGCTGGCCTCGCGATGGCCGCTCGCGGCGAACCAGCTCTGCAGCAAGGGGGCGCTGGCCGACAGCGCGAAGAACGGCAGGCCGATCGACGCAGTGAACAGCCCGAACAGCCAGAGCGCCGTTCCATCGGCCGGCGGCGCCCCCCAATTCGGCGCGATCGCGATCGGCAAGGTCATCGCCGTGACGGCGAGCAGGAGTAGATGGACCAGCCCGCCGCGCTGCGGCCCGAACAACCGGCCGAGCAGATGTGCATAGGCATAGCCGGCCAGCAGCACGGCCTGGAAGAACACCATCGCCACCGACCAGACCGAGGGCGCGCCGCCGAGCCTCGGCAGCACCATCTTTGCGAACATCGGCTGAATCAGGAACAGCAGCAGCGCGGACACGAGTAGCGTCGCCACGCTGAGGAACGGCAGCAGGCGCGTATCATCGACAGAACGCGCCGGCGCGGGCAGCGTTTGATCTGGCGCGTTCTCGACGACTGACATCCGCTGGTTCCCGCAATCCCGCCTTGCAGGGTAGCTTCGCCGCGCCTAAGCAAGCGTTAAGCGGAGGTCAGGACCGATATCCAGCAATTGCCGGTGTTCGCGTTGCGCCGGCGCGAGCAGGCGCCCGCCGTCACACGGCACGGCCGCGCGGCGGGTCGTTCATTGGACGGCGGGCGATCTCGCAACCACCGAACCGCTATTGGCCGCTACCGCTCTTGTGCCACAAGGCCCGGCGCCGCTTCGCACGCCTGCTCGGTAAGGCCGATGGCGCCGGATGCAGACCGCGCCAACTGCAGGCTCTGCCCGAGTTCGATGTCGAGCTCAGCCTCGTCCTTGCCGATCTCGATGCGACGCCCCTGCCTCGGAAAAAACTGCCGTGAACCCAACTGAGCGCGGATGCTCACAATCTGCCCACTCGGCTGTCCGGGGAAGAAGTAATACCCATCTTGATCGGTCGCGGTGGAGACGATGTGTCCGGGTCCCGTCGCCGCTCGAACTTGCACGCCCGGCGCCGGCATCGAGCCGTCCAGGGTGACGCGGCCCGCGATCAGCTTGGTGCCATCAGCGGCCTGACCGTTCCCGGAGGGCCGCAAGGCCCTGAAATTCTGTACATCGAGCGTCGTGCCCGGAGGCGCGTTCGTCAGCGACAGCCGCACCTCCTTGACCCTCCCGACAGGGAGAGGAGGACGACGCCAGTCGTCGCGCTCGTCGATGAATTTAGGCCAGGCCAACTGCGCCACATCGAGCGTATGCGATACCCACTCGTCGAGCTTCTTCAGCCGCGGGATAGACCACGCGCTGGACGACAGATGTCCATCCGCGGGCTGATCCTCCCGAATGGAAACCGTGCCGCCATCCTCCATCAGCAATTCGATCTTGAAACGGGATCCGAGGCAGCTCTCACCATTCTTGCCTGAACAGCGCTTGCGAACAGCGAGCTGCAGGTGGCTCGTGTTCCACAGGTCGAGCCGCCAAGGCTTGATAACGGCGCTCGCGTCGCCGGATTGCTCGGTTGCAAGGCTGACATAGGGACTGGCCGCCGAGGCGTCGGTGAATTGTCCCGATATGGCTTCGATGCTGGCGCGGTCGTTCAGGGAAACCCGGCCGATGATCGGGGTCGGCGCGTGATCGTCGACCAATGTGATCGACGTCCTGCCGGTTTCATCCGGCGGGTTGCGGGTAAATGATTGCGTCTCCTTCCCGCCGATCCTCACCGAGGCATGTTCGGAATCCGGAACGTACACAGTGAGTCCGTGAAGGTCTCGCGTCCCGGCGCGCATATCGGGCCAGGTCGTTTGCGTGACGGGTTCGGTCCACGGCGTGATCGAGATCGAGGATTTGTCGATTGCAAGGTGAGAGGCGATGTTGGAATGCATCACCTGGTATCGAACCCACGTGTTCGCCGGCGGTGACCAGATGCGTCGGCCGACGCCGATCGAGCCGTCGAAGTCGTAGACGTAGTTTGCAAACCGTCGCATCCATTTCCGAACGGCCGGCGTCACCGGCTCCTCCGGCGAGGCCCGAAAAACCGCGGTTCCTTCTTCGGAGCCGAAATGGGTGTAGATCAGGCCCTTCACCTTCTTGCCGCGGTTGATCGACTGGAGGTGAGAGGCGATCAGCATTGCAAGCGCGTTGCCCTGGGACACGGTGCAGCTGGACCCGCAATAGAGTTCTTTCCTTTCCGCCTCGGGAATATCTGCGAGCGAAACGCGCGCCGACGCATCAAACTTGTCTTCGCTACTGGTGTCCAATGACGGCGGCGATGCGCGAGGCAGATCGTAGAGCTGCTGGTAGGTCGATGAGAGCGGCAACAGGCCGTGCTGAACTTCAGGTCCGTCAACAGGAGTGAATAAGTCCTTGGCGTCCGCAGGAAAATAGGACCAGACCGCGAGCACTCCAAGCTTTCTCAAAAGGTCGGAGTGGTAGGCATGGCTCTGCTTCTGGTCAGCAAGCGCCTCATGCGTATCGACAAGGGCGGGGTTGTCGTATGCAGCAAACTTCATGACATGCCCCGGAACGCCGAAGTCCTGAATAAGCGTGTTGCCGCCGTGGGACGTCAGGATGGCGGGGCGAACGTTCCATGCTTCCAGCCAGGGGATTTCAGACAGAACCGTGTGCCGGCTGAAGTGATCACGCTCCACTCTGGTGAGGGAAGCCGAACAGCCAGTCGCACAGGAAGGCGCGATAAACTCAATCCGGTCGATTGACATCGGATCGACCGGCCGCGTCACGCTGTTGGACTGCAGCGGGACGATCACCTCGACGATCCAGCCGAGCGATCCGACTTCAAGCTGAATGTCTTGCCCGCGAGCGATGTCTCCCGGATCAAAAATGCTCGATCCACCGTTGCTATCGTGCAACATGATCGAAAGGTCGGTAGGCGGAGCCGCGGAGAAGTAGAATCTCACGTTGCGGCTTGGCTGAGGAGGCAGACCGACAGAAGACATACTCAGACTCGATCGTGCCGCGGACAGAGGAAGCGGCGGCTGGATCTCCGTTCTAAAAGGTAATAGTGAGTCCTCTTGCCAGCCGTGAAAGTGATCGATGTTTCCGCGATGCCACTCTCGCAGCAGCAGGGCAAAAGTGGGTTCAGAGCCGATGCCCGAAGGGGATCGATTCAACTGTCCCGGGCCAACAAAAAACGCCGAGATTCCCTCACTGCCTTGCGGCCAGAGTGAATCCGATATCGTCAGGCCGAGTTCTTCGTTGAAGAACCGATGAACGGCAGCGCCATGCCAGGGACGAAGCGCGTCGGTGTCTGAGGCAAAGCTGACAATATGCGAAAACGGGTACGGCAACACGCGAACCGCCGCATCCGGTTTCCCCGCCTCAGCAAGGGCTGATGCCGAGCCAAGCGCACAGCATCCGAGCGCGACAATCACGCGCAGAGCAAGGAGATAGGCGCCGGCCTTTTTCATCTCGACGTATCGGACAGGATCTTGGCCAATGGCGCCGTCAGCTCCTGCGCGAGCCATTGATGTCCAAGTTTCGAGTAATGTCCGTCGAATTGAAACGTCAGCAGTCTCGGCACTTCGCCATATCTCTCGGAGAAGTTAGGGTTCACGCAGGTGTACCCATTCTTGGCGCAGTACTCGGTCATGTTCCTGACGAATCCCTTTGCGCCCGCGGCAACTTTTGTGCCGTCGGCCAAGGTCAGCGTGGCTTCACAATTCTTCCGGCACTGCGCCTGGTCTACTCCGGTATGGAATATGAAATTCTGACCAGGATGATGCTTCTCGATATAGGAGACGATCTCGGTCCAGTACTGGAATGCTTCCTTGCCGGGTTGCGGCATGACATCGAAAGGCACCCTCAGCGTCTCGCCGAACGGGATTCCCTCGACGTATTCCGGGAACGTCGGCTTGACGGTGAAGACGGAAAACACAGGCGAAGCCGTCCTGAAGGTCAAGGCACCGCTCGCATCGTGGAGGAAATTCGGAAGGGCACTGTTCTCCGGATCGAATCCCAATCCGTCGTGCAGCATCGTCGGACTGACCTGGGAGACCAGTCCCGCAAGCATCGATACCAAAGTGGCCTGAACGCCGAACTTCGAGGTATAGTCTCGAATTCTCGGATAGTTCGTACCGATGTCGCCATTGTCGGTCGCAGCGGAGATCACCTCGACACATCGATGCAGGGCGACGCCGAGACTTTCCTCGAGAAGGATATTGACCTTTTCGAAGGGACGAACCTGCAGCGCGACCATGTCGCTGCCACCCGTGCTGGCAAGACGGACGCAGTTGTCGGGATTGTCGAAAAAGCGGTCCCGATCAACGTAACCCTGATTGTTCACGAACGTGGTCGAGTCGTACTCCTGGACGGTGCCGGCGCCTGGCCAGTATTGGCGGCTGTGCGGTTCGTAAAACGCCGCGTAGGGAGACGGCTTGCGGGCACCATTGAATTTTGCGCGGGCTGAATCGGGAGCATGACCGTCCTTGTTGACATAGATCGGACGCATGTCGATGACGATGTCGTCGCGATCGTATGACGGAACGAACCATCGGCCGAGTGTTGCCGAATGCTCGAACTCTTCGCGCCGCAGGCGGAGGGATACCGGCTTCGTCGGATCGACTGCAGTGAAGGCGAAGCTACCATCCGTCGCGAGCACACTTTTTTTTTGTGGCGCCCGATTCCTCCAGCAATTCGATCGACGTGTTCGGGGCGATGTCGCCCCCCACAACCTTGCCCGCCAACGCGACGCCAGTGCTGGTCGCCGGGGGTGCCGGCCGAACCAGAGCAAGCGTCTGGAAGCGCATCGTCGTTCCGGCCGCATCATCGACCTTCACGAACCATTGCGAAATCGCCTTGGTCCGGCCGCTTCTCAGGTTGAGGACGAGGCTGGGAGGCAGCGGGACGGTTACCTGATTACCGGCCAGCTTGATACCTCCGACCACCTGCGCGTTGTTGGCGCGCGTGACGATGTCCTCGGGGAGGATCGGCGGAAGCAGACCTGCCGGCTCCGCGCTCTTGGCAGCCAGGTCCAGCACCCAGGCCAGGGACTGTCCGTCATCGAGAACAAATCCGACCGTCAGCTTGCCCGTCGTCGGAGGCGCCGCGAACTTGATCTGGAGATGGGTCGCGTCCTTCCCCGGCGTGAAGTCGGGGGACCAGATCAGCCATGCCTGTCCATGCGTGATCTCGAAATCCGCTTCGGTCACACTGATCGGGCCGGAGCGTCTTTCGCGGAAATTACCGCCGTAAATCTCGAAAAGCCCGTTCTTGCGATAGGGCCCCACGGCATCAAGCATCGCAAAAGCCGGCGCGCCTTGCCCGCGATAATCACTCGCAACCGGGGCATGGTCGACGAGCGTGCCTCCGGCGCCGGCCAGCAACGACTCCAGCGTCGCGACGCGCGCCGACAGTTGCTGAAGCTCGATCTGCGCCTTCTTGTCGAAAGACGATTGCACTGGAGCGGGCGGCGGCGGCGGAGGCGGAGGCGGAATTTCCGGCTTCGGCGGGGTCCGTTCGGCCAACATGCGATCAATTCGCTGATTGATGTATCGGCGCGTCTTCTCGACCGTTGCCGCTATGCCGCCGCAAATCGCGACGACCAAGATGATGCCAGCAGCCGTCCTTCTAAGCTTCGAACTCGTCATGTTGAGCAGGTGATGTCCCAGGGAAAGACCTGAAGGCCCATGGGCTAAGAAGAACTATGGGCTAAAGGAGAGCTTGTCTTCGGTTAGCACGACCTCGTCGCCCTTTTTCTCGAAGGCGATGGTGCCATACCGCTTCATACCGTCGAATTTGGCGCGGTTGTACTCATCCATGCTTTCGACCGAGATCAAATAGACTACGACTTTCGGGCTAGAGCTGAACTCAGGTTGCGCGAGATAATCCTTGGCGTAGCGGGCGGCCGTGGCCCTGATGACATCCGCAGCCTCCGCGCCAGATTTTTGCAGATCGCCGAAGTTCGGTTTCAAGTCCAACACGAGAATGAGATGGGTGTCTTTGGCAGCGGCTACCCGGTGCTCTTTCTCTACCACAAGTGGCGCGGCAGCTGCGAAGGCAGAAGAAATTCCCGCCAACGACAATGTCCCCACGATGACGGCCTGGCGCAGCAGACCAAATGCGCTTGGGAAGCGGTTTTTCATGTTCCGGCCCTTGACCTTGGGGCTATCTGGCTGAGCTTTTTGGCTCCGTCAAGCTATCAATTGGCCGACAGCTTACGCCCTGTCGCGCCGGGATGCCCTCCGGTCCTGCTGTCGGGAAAATTATCGCTGTTCAAGGCCTTGCACGGACAAGTCGGGCTATGTCAGAAGGGCAATATTTTCAACCAAAGGGTGGTTCAGGGTGACGGGTTCCGCGAACATCGTGCGGCGGTCGAAAATCGCAGAGATCGACATTGCTGCTTACCCCTACCTCTCGGCACTGGTTGAGCGACAGATTGCCGCGTGGCCCCAGCACGAGCCCACCTTGGCGACCAGCCTCGGCAACAGGTCGCTCGAGGTCATGCGCGACACCGAGGCATCGTCGCAGCTCGTCACCAAGATCGCGCTCCATCATTTCGGGACCATCGACAAGATTTGCCACGACTACCGGTATTTCTGCGAGAACATGATCCTGGAAGCCGAATTGTTCTTCCGGCGCAATGGGCGCTACGAGCGCTCCAAATTCAGCGAGGCGGTTCGCGACGTCTACTCGAAGCCCGACGTCATGGAAAAATACATGAACGGGCTGCTGCTGTCGGGCGTGTTCTGGCACAACCACGCCTGCGCGCTGACCTTCTATCGGAGCCAGTATCTGCCGATGCTCCCGGAAGGATACCGCCACCTCGAGGTGGGCCCCGGCCACGGCGCGCTGCTCTATCTGACGGCAACAGATTCCCGGTCGGGCTCGATCGTCGGGTGGGACGTCAGCGAAGGCGCCATCGCAGCCACGCGACGGACGCTGGAAGTGATCGGCGTCAGCGATGAAGTCGAGCTGGTCCGCCAGGACATGTTCGACGCACCCGACCAGCGCGACAGCTTCGACAGCATCGTCGTGAGCGAGTTGCTGGAGCACCTCGAGGACCCGCTCAAGGCCCTGCGATCCCTCATTCGCTATCTGAAGCCCGGCGGAAGGATCCTCGTGAACATGCCCGCCAACAGTCCCGCTCCCGATCATCTCTACCTGATCGACAAGCCGTCGGAGATGATCGACCTCATGACGTCGGCGGGTTTCGAGATCGAGAAGAACGAACTGTTCCCGATGACGGGCTATGGCCTGGAGCGGTGCCTGAAGGACCGCCTGACGATCAATTGCGTGGCCGTTGGACGACGGCCCCGCTAGGGACTCGTTGCGTCGAGAAGGGATGCCATGCTTTTCCAATCAGCGGCCGCCGTCGTCGGCGGACCTTCCCTGAACAGCTTCGAATTTCTGTACATCTCGGCGGCCGCCATCATTGTCTGCTGCGCCGTCAATCTGCAGCTGGCGCGCAATGCCGCCCTGCTGCTCTTGAGCTTCGCATTCTTCGTCAGCTTCGGATTCGATCCGGCGTCGATCATCGTCCTGGCGGCCTTCTTGGCCGTTTCCTACGGAATCGGCCTGTTTCGCAAGCAGCGCGGCGCGCGCTTCACCATGGAAGCGCAGCTGCTCGTCGTTGCGTTACTCTGGATCTTTCTGTTTCTCGCGCGCGATCCTCGGCTGCTGGGAGGGGCCAACCCGTTCCATTACATGCCGGTCCACATCATCGGCATTTCCTACATGGTGTTCCGCTGCGTGAGCTACCTGATGGAGGTGGAATTCATCGAAAGGCCAAGCTTCCTTCGATTCTGCACCTACGTCCTGTTCTTCCCGGCCTTGCTGGCCGGCCCGATCGAGCGTTATCGGAGCTTTGAACAGCAGCTGGCATCGCCCGTCTTCGATTCCAAAGCAGTCATCCCTGCGCTTCATCGCATCGCCAACGGGATGATCAAGAAGTTCGTCCTCGCCGACAATCTCTCGGCGTTCGGCATCTTTTCATTCGACAATGCCGCGCAGATGTCGGGGCCGATGTTGTGGGTGGGGGCGCTGGCCCAGCTCGGCCTCATCTATCTCGATTTTAGCGGCTATTGCGACATCGTGATCGGGACGGCCTCGCTGATGGGCTTCCGGTTGATTGAGAACTTCAATCGGCCGTTCGATTCAACGACGATTCAGGAATTCTGGAATCGGTGGCATATCTCGCTCAGCACGCTGGTCAGGGACTATGTCTTCACGCCACTCAACTTCATTGTCATCAAGAAGGCGCCACGCCGTATTCAGTTTGCCCTGATATCGGCCGTGTACTTCCTCTCGATGATCCTGATCGCGCTTTGGCACGGGGTGACGTGGGGCTTTCTGGCCTTCGGCACGGTTCACGGCGGAGCCCTGGTTGCAAGCCAGCTCGTCCGCAAATATGTCGGCGTCAAGAAGGGACCGGTCGCCACCGGGCCTTCGATCTATCTCCGCCGCTTTCTCGTTTACGCATTCGTCTCGACAACGCTGATCCTTTGGCTCAAGTCCTACTCGGAATGGGGCGCGATCTACGGCAAGATGCTGGGGCTGTATCGATGACATTGGGACGCGACGACATTCTCAAGATTGTCTGGCTGGCCGCGAAGATCGCCATCATCGTGCTGCTGTCGAACACCGGCCAAGCGCTGTTCGTTTACCAGAACTTCTGAGCGCTGATGGTCGAGGCTGGAAAAATCAAGGGATCTCGGGGGCGCGACGTTCTTTCGCGCTTGGGAGTAACGGTTGCCGCGCTGGTCGCGATACTGGCCTGCCTGGATGTGGTCCTGCGCGTGGCCGCTCCAGCCAGCGGCATCTTTCAGACGACGATCGATGTCCAGTCATCGACAGCTCTTTATGCCAAGCTCGAAGAGTTTCGGAAGTTCGACGGATTGAAGGTTGCCGTTCTGGGCGACTCGCTGATCTTCGGCCGCGCGATGCGGGACAAGGGCGATGCTGGCTGGCAGGCGCACACCCTGTCGAGCCAGTTGCAGAATTGGCTTGCCGAAGAGCATCCCGGTCAAAAGGTGCTCGTCGCCAACTTCGGCATGAACGGAACGCTTCCGACCGATCTTGAGAACCTTGTGCGCATCGTGCTGCCCTCGAAGCCGGATGCCATCGTGTTCGATCTCAGCCTGCGATCCTTCTCCCGGGATTTCGATCGTGAAGGCGAGACCAGAACCCGTCTCTGGTTGGACACTCTGTCCGTGGATGCCAACGGCACCTATTCCACCGGCAAGGGATGGGGCGGAATCGCCAGATGGAGCCACGACGCACTGGTCAACTGGTGGTTTCTGTACCGGTCTCGCGACTTCCTTCAAGCCCTGTGGTTCGACGGCAGTCCCTTCAACTTCCTGGTGGGGCTGCGCGATGCAGCGGACAAGCGTCTGCAAGGCTCGGCCGGGGCGACGGGCGACGAGCTTGGCGATGTCGTGCTCCTGATGCGCGCACGGGCGCGGTACGAGAAGATCGATCTGGCTCCCGATAACCCGCAGCGACAAGCCCTGGATCGCATCCTGCGCCGCGTGTCGGAAGCAAAGCAGCCCACGCTGATCTTCTACGCGACCGAGAATCCGAAGGTATTGCCGGACCTGCTTCCGCAGAAAAGATTTGCCGAGCTGCAGGCGCAACTCGTGCAAATCATCTCACCGCGCCCCCCGGACCGAGTTTACGTTGGGCCGCTCGCGACCCTTCCGGCGTCCGAATTCCTCGATCACGTCCATCTCGACAAGGCCGGCTACGGCCAACTGAGCGCGGAACTTGGCCCGCCCCTGGACGCCATGATCGGCAGGCGGTGAGGGAGCCTTGTGAATGCCGGTGCCATCTGGTAGTTCTCGCGCCGAAAAGGCGGATTTTACAGGGCTTGCTTGGCCATTTCGACGCCGCCGGCTCACCCAAATCGTGGGATGCTTGTGATGACTGACGAGGAAATCTATTCCCGCCTCACGCCGATTTTCCGGGACGTCTTCGACGACGACACGCTAACGCCCCATCCGGAAATGACCGCGGCGGAAGTGCCGGCGTGGGACAGCCTCAGCAATATCCGGCTGGTCGTCGCTGTCGAGGTGGAGTTCAAGATCCAGTTCTCGACTGGCGAGGTTGCTGCCCTGAAGAACGTCGGCGAGTTCGTCAACGTCATCCGTCAAAGGGCTACGCGTTGAGCGAACGGCCACGAGTGCTGGTCTGGAGCGAGCTCAAGGAGGGCATGACCGTCTCGCTTCCATTCCGGATCGGTCAAAGTGAGATGGATACCTTCCGAAAGCTGTCGGGAGATTCGAGCCGCATTCATATCGATGCTGAATTCGCACGAAGCCGCGGATTCTCGGGCCCCGTCGTATACGGCGCGCTCACCGTCGCCAGGCTTTCGCATCTGGTCGGAATGCATTTGCCGGGCGACCTCGGGCTGGCGACGAGCTGGCGGATCGACTTCAATCAGCCGCTCTATATCGGCGAGGAAGCGATCTTCAACGGCGAACTCACTCACGTGTCGCAATCCACCCATACCGTCAGCCTGAAGTTTCGGGTGTATGCGGGTGAGAAGTTGATCGCCAGCGGCACCGCCGGATCCAAACTTCTAGACGAATGACACCATCCTGGGTCAAAACGCCATGACGTTTCAGCTTCAAGAACTGCCCTGGTTAGAAGCGCCGCCCGCGGATTTCAAATCACTCTGCAACGCGCTTGATGCCTCCGATGCACCTGATGGCGCGGAGATCGTCGGGCTTGCCACCAAGGCCCTCAATACAGATCAGCTCACGCGCCTTTCGAAGACCATCGAACGCGCGCGAACCAAGACGAAGGCACTGTCGCCGCTTCGCGGGTTTCATCTGGGATTGCTCGGCAACGGCACAACCTGCCTGTTCGCCCCTGCCCTTGCCGCCGGCGCTGCGCGCCATGGCGTGCTGCTCCGCGTCACCCAGGCCGACTACGATCAGGTCGCGCAGGAAGCTCTCGATGCCTCCTCCACGATCAACGCCGCCAAGCCCGATGCCGTCCTGCTCGCGCTCGATTTCCACGGACTGCCCTTCAACAGCGGCGGCGGCAGTTCGTCGGACCAGTCAGCGCTCGACTATTTGGGGATGATCCGCGAGGGCCTCGAACGTGGCGCCGGGGTGCCGGTCATCTTTCAGACCGTCGCCTGCCCGCCGCAACCGCTCTTCGGCAGCATGGACGCGCAAGTGTCGATGTCGCTGCGCCGCCAGATTCAGGATTTCAACGACGGGCTTCGCGAGCTTGCCGCGAAGCGCGGCGACTACATCCTCGATGTCGCCGCCCTGGCGGAATCGATAGGTACCCAGAACTGGCACAATCCAGTCCAGTGGAATCTCTACAAGCTGCCATTCGCGCAGACGATGGTGCCGATCTACGTTGAATATGTCGGACGCCTGCTTGGCGCGATCCGCGGCAACGCCCGCAAATGCCTCGTGCTTGATCTCGATAACACGCTCTGGGGCGGCACGATCGGCGACGACGGGCTGGAAGGGATCGTCCTCGGACAGGGCGACGGGGTCGGAGAAGCCTTCACCGAGATCCAGCGGACGGCGCTTCAGCTGCGCGATCGCGGCGTCATCCTGGCGGTATCGTCGAAGAATACCGATGAAGTCGCACGACAGCCCTTCCGCGAACATCCCGAGATGACGCTGAAGCTGGACCACATTGCAGTCTTTCAAGCCAATTGGAGTGACAAGGCGACCAATATCGAGGCCATCGCCAAGACGCTGAACATCGGGCTCGATTCCCTCGTGCTGCTCGATGACAACCCCGCCGAGCGAAGCCAGGTGCGAAAGGCGTTGCCGATGGTGGCCGTGCCCGAGCTGCCCGCCGATCCTTCGCTCTACGCGCGCACGCTGTTGAACGCGGGCTATTTCGAAGCCGTCACGTTTTCCGAAGAGGATCGTCAGCGCGGCGACCAATATCAGGCAAATGCGCAACGCGCGGAGCTGTCGGCGAAGTCCCGCGACATGGACGAATTCCTGACCTCGCTCGGCATGACGATCGAATTCCACGCGTTCGATGCCGTCAATCTCGGGCGGATCGCGCAGCTCATCAACAAGACCAACCAGTTCAACCTGACGACGCGTCGCTACACGCATTCCGAAGTCGAGACCATGTCGCGCTCGCCCGATTGCCTGACCTTCCAGATCAGGCTGCGCGACCGCTTCGGCGACAACGGGGTGATCGGCGTCGTCATTGCGCGAAAGAAGGACGCGACCTTCGACATCGACACCTGGTTGATGAGCTGCCGGGTTCTCGGCAGACGGGTCGAGGAAGCCATCATCGCCGAACTCGTCCGCCATTGCCGTTTGAACGGCGTCGACACGCTGAAGGGAAGCTACCTCCCCACCGCCAAGAACGGGATGGTGCGCGACCTGTACAAGAAGCTCGGATTTGCGCCGGCCGGCGGCACGGACGACCAGCATATCTGGAAGCTGGATATCTCCGAATACAACGTCCCCGCCCTGCCGTTCGAGGTCATTCGCGACAGCGCAGCGAATGCGTGAGAACGGGCCGCGAGGCCCGAACGGCAGCACCGCCGGCGCGATCCCGCGCAGGCGGGCGTTAGCAAGCCTTGCCGGCCAGGGCCGGCCGGCACCGAACCACCATCACATGCAATGATTTGACGTTGCTCGCGAGGGCCGGGACTGAACATCCGGCCGGCGAGCCACGAAGCTGCGCCTCGCATTGTCGGAGCGGAATGTCGGCGCAGGTCAGATGGCGGAGGGAGAGAATCTAGAAAAAGAATTGCTCATCTGCTGCGGCTCAGGTCCCCTCGCTAGGGGAGAATAGCCGAATCTCCAGGGCTCTCCGTATTACGTAGGCCATGCAAATTCGCCCAAATCCCGCCCGTCTGTGGATCGCTGCCCTCCCCCTAAAGCCCTTTGGATCTCGGCCCGGGGACGGCCCCTCTGCAAGCCCTCACGGGCCGAGGCCGTCCTCATCAAAACTCTTGCGCTCGTCGGCCAAGCCCGCGGCCGGAAGACGGTCGAGGGCCGCCCGGGTGGCACGCTGATCGAGGCCTGGGCCTCGATGAAGAGTGTCAAGCCGAAGGACGCCTCTGGCGAGCCGCCGACCGCCTACAATCTGGTGCGGCTGCCCAAGCTGAACGCGGAGACCGGCTGATGGCCAAGGTGCCCGGCTTCGCCAAGGCCTTTGCAGGCGGCCGGCGCATCGTCGAGATGGACGTCTGGGATAGCGACTCCCTCGATCTTGTCGAAGAGACGCATCTCACCTTCCAGGGCAAGTCCGATGGCGAAATCGCCTTTGGGGCTCTCAAGGGCTTCCTGGACGTGCGCTGCGGCACTCGCGACGGATCGGCGTGCGCGGAAGTTCTTATGGGAAGGGCACGACGAGAACGATCCGTCCTGCGGCCGCGGCTGGGCTATGCCCCGTCGGTCACGCCTGTTGATGAGCTCCCGCTAGCGGAATATTGGTGTTGGCCGGCGGGTCGATAACGGACGTTCCACCGTGACCATCGCTGGAGGCAACGAAGGTTGACGCCAGGTAGCTACCGAGTAGCGCAATGGAGGCGGTGTGAGTACCATCGGTTACGGTGAGCGTGCCGCCCGAGGCATTGCCCGTGAAGTTGGGTGTCTGCACATTGGCAAAATTGATGTCAGCAAAGTCTATGGTGTCGTTACCCGTCATGCCCGCGACGGTGCCATTGAAGCTTTGGGAGTTGTCGAGCTTCAGGTTTCCAGTGCTGCCGAAGAAGGTTACCTGGCCGGGGTAGGGCGAGCCCAATTCGAGCGTGGCGCCGGGATTAATGACCGCCGGCGTGCTGCCGGTCGTTGTGAAGGCCTGCCAAGCGCTCCAGGCCGTACCGTCGTTGACGCGGACCCAGAGCTGGTCGGTGCCGTTGCCGGCGACGTAAGTGGTCTGCGTCAGCTGCGCTGCGCTAACCTGGATCTCAG
>NZ_LGHK01000139.1 GCF_001908235.1 Bradyrhizobium sp. NAS96.2 | reverse complement strand
ATTGACAGGTTTTGACTGAGTTGCCCGTCGTGTCGCATGGGCAACAGCGGTCCGAACAATCGAAGGATGGGTAAGCCGTCCCATTCTTATCCAGTCTCTTCGGGCAATTCCGCGTATTGATGAATTGCAGTTCATTCGGCTCGAGTGCAGAACCCTCCGATTGGTTCCTAATTTGCAGGCTATTGCGACCGGGAACGAGTTCAATATGCTGACGTTACCGCCTACGTCATCCGATTGCATCGAGGGGGCGGCTCATTTGGGTGTTATGCGCGAATGCATTCAAACGCAACTGGCGTCACAGACAGTCAACGGCTTCAACTGCTGATCGACGCGATCGTCGACTACGCGATTTATCTGGTCGATCCTGACGGCACGATCGCGAGCTGGAATTCCGGCGCGACCCGAATGAAGGGATATACCGCCGACGAGATCATCGGGCGCCCTTTGTCGATCTTCTATACCCCCGAAGATCAAGCCGCCGGATTGCCGCTGAAGGCGTTGGCGATCGCCACCGAGCAAGGACGATTTAGCTCGGAAGGCTGGCGCGTGCGCAAGGATGGAAGCCGCTTTTGGGCGACCGTGGTGATCGAGGCTGTGCGGGATCACAAGGGGTCGCTGATCGGATTCGCCAAGGTCACACGCGACATCACCGAGCGTCAGGAAGCAGGCCAGGCCCTCATAGAGAGCGAACGGCGCTATCGCCGACTGATCGAAGCGGTGGTTGACTATGCCATTTTCCAGCTCGACGCGAAGGGCTTCGTCGTCACCTGGAATCCCGGCGCTGAACGGATCAAGGGGTACACGCCGGAGGAAATCATCGGCCAGCACTTCTCGCAGTTCTACACGGAGGAGGATCGCGCAAATCGGAAGCCTCAACTCGCGCTCGAGCAAGCCGCGCAAAGCGGTCGCTTCGAAGCCGAGGGATGGCGTGTACGCAAAGACGGCTCGAAGTTCTGGGCGTCGGTCGTCATCGACCGGATCGCGGACGAAAGCGGTGCACTGATCGGGTTTGCCAAAATTACCCGCGACATCACCGAACGGCGCACCGCGCAGGAGACGTTGGCCAAGATCCAGGATCAATTGCTCGCCTCGCAAAAGCTGGAAGCGATCGGACAGCTCAGCGGAGGCGTCGCGCACGATTTCAACAATCTGCTGATGATCGTGATCGGCAATTTGGAAACGATGGAGCGGCACGCCAGGCAGCTTACCAGCAACGCCAACTTTCAGCGCGCCTTATCCCATGCGAAACGCGGCGCCCAGCGTGCAGCGAGCCTGACCAGCCGCCTGCTCGCCTTTTCGCGGCGCCAGGCTCTTGCCCCGAAACCGATCGAACTGAACAACTTCCTCAACGGGCTGCAGGACTTTCTGCAACGGACCCTTGGCGAGCGCGTCGAGGTTCAGACGGTCGGCAGCGCCGGGCTCTGGCAGATTGAAGCGGACCCGAACCATCTCGAATCTGCCATGCTCAACCTTGCGATCAATGCGCGCGATGCGATGCCGGACGGCGGCAAACTGACGATCGAGGCGGTCAACGTATCTGCGGACTATGAGTATTGCCTGCGAAATCCTGAACTCAATCCCGGGCAATATGTGGTGATCAGCGTAACGGACACAGGCCTCGGCATGAGCCAGGACACCCTGGGCCACGCATTCGAGCCGTTCTTCACGACCAAGGAAACCGGACAGGGCACGGGTCTCGGCCTCAGTCAAGTATACGGCTTCGTGAAGCAGTCGGGTGGCCATATCAAGATCTACAGCGAGCTCGGTTACGGGACCAACATCAAGATGTACTTCCCCCGCCACCGTGGCCCTGCCGTGGAGCAGGAGGAGATCGACGAACCGGTCGCGGAAGCTGAATCGAGCAAGGTCGAGACGATCCTGGTCGTTGAAGATGACGAGGATCTTCGCACCTATGTCAGTGAGCTGCTGCGCGAGCTGAATTATCGTGTTCGGACGGCGGGGAGCGCGCAGGCCGCGCTGACCATCCTGCTGCAGGACCAGCCGCATATCGACCTCGTTCTGACCGACGTGGTGATGCCGGGCATGAACGGTCGCGAGCTCGGGAAACGTGCTGCAGAGATGCGGCCGGGACTGAAGATTCTGTACATGACGGGCTATTCGCAAAACGCGGTCATCCACCATGGCAGGCTGGACCAGGGCGTCGATCTCCTGGAGAAGCCGGTCTCACAGGCCAAGCTTGCCTTGCGGGTCCGCGAGATACTCGATCGCCGGTAGTATTCGCAGGATGCGTGCGATTGTCTCCCGCCTGAGGTCCGGCGGCAAATTATCACAGGTTATTGTCGCAGGCTTCCGTGCCACCTTACCGTTGGTGGAAAGCCGCATTCGGGGACCGGAAATGCAGGACATGCTGACGCATCTCGAAAAACTTCGCACCGACGCGGCGGAGTGCGCGTTGATCCGCGACCTGGCAACCGACGTCCGAAAGCGCGAGCTGTTCAGCAAGCTTGCCGAGCATCTGAGTGCTCTCGCCGCGGAAGTCGAAAGCACCGTTGCCGCGGCGCGCAAGGAGAGCGAATCCACGTAGTCGGCGCTACATCACCCGTTCAAAGGTATCGATGCTTGTCGTGACCGCTCGCCACCAATTCAACGGCTTCAGTGTCGCCGGTTCGCCCTCCCCGGCTGCAACCAGCGCCTTGTCCGACACCACGAACCACGCCGTTTCCATTTTCCCGTCGCGAAGCAAACCGGCATAGGAGACGACACGATCGCCCGCCGCCGAAGACCCGACCGACGAAAAGCCGATGCAATTGCCCTGGTGGAGGCCGACGATCGGGACCGTCTGACCGTAAAAGCCGCTATCGGCAAGCGCGGTACGAAAGGTCCCCTCGATGCGGCCATCCGCCTCGCTGGTGATTTCGACGATCGATCCATACTGGTTCTGCCACTTGCCGACCCACGTCATCTCGGCCTCCCGTTACCGCACGCTCTCGGCCCCGAAAGAGCGGACAACACATGGAGGAAATCGATGTTCCGGTGGGATGCCAACATGTGGTGCAGCAATCGGCCGATTGGAACCACCGTGGCGTCGCCGTATTGTCATTCACCCGCCGGTTGAACGGTAATATACTGCTAGCTCCGATATGCGTGGCGAAGCGCGGCTACCCGCCGCGGACATTAGCCGGCATCCGTTGCACTTCAGGATCTTTCATTTGGCACAAATTGCATCTCCAGCATCCAGCAAGACGTCCCGATCGCGCGAGCGGACCACTTCCGCCAGAGCCTCGCGATGAAGACGGACAAGGCCATCTGGTACGTCTCGTTCGCGCTGAGAGATCCCGACGCCGGACATCATCGCTTCGCGCGCCAGACACGCACCTTCACATCCGAGCAGGATGCCAAGGCGTTCGCACGCACCCTGCTCGTTCAGACCCAGGACGTCAGCGCCGGCACGATCAATCCGCACATGCCACGGCGCGTGATCGCACCGGCGGCGATCACGGCGTGGGCCGGCGAGAGCTGAGCTCCGCGTCGCCTTACAGAAATCGCGACGGCGCGAACGGCTGAAGCGGAATCTCCGGCGTCTCGCCGCTGAGCAATTGCGCGACCAGTCGGCCGGTGCGGGCCGAGCCGACCAGGCCGACATGACCGTGGCCGAAGGCATAGACGACATCGCGCGAGGCGCGGCTGTGGCCGATGCAGGGGCGTCCGTCGGGCATGCTCGGGCGATGGCCGAACCAGGTCTTGATGCGCGATGGCGGGATATCCCTTGGCAGCTTCGGGAACATGCTGAAGAGATGCTCGCGCAGGATCTCGGCGCGCTGCCAGTTCGGCTCGGCGTCGAGCCCGGCGATCTCCACCGTGCCGGCGGCGCGCAGGCCCTTGTCGGTCCAGTTGACGACCATCTTGGCGTCCGAGGCCATCATCGAATTGCGCGGTCCGGATTCCGGGCTGTCGATCATGACGTGATAGCCGCGCTCGGTTTCCAGCGGCAGCGGATCGCCGATCGATACGGTCAGCTGCTTCGAGCGCGCGCCCGCAGCGACGACCGCCGCATCGCAGGCGATCTCGCCGCTCTCGGTGACCACGGCAACCAGCCTGTCACCCGCAAGCCTGAGGCCTGTGGCCTTGGCGGCGACGCGCTCGGCGCCGTTCGCGATCGCATGCGCGGCGAGCGCCGCGACATAGGCGCCGGGATCGCGGCAGCGTCCGGCCTCCTCGACCACGACGCCGAACTTGTAGCGCGGATGCAGATCGGGCTCGCGCTGACGCATCTCGTCTTCATCGAGCTCCAGCCATTCGATGCCGACGCGCTTGCGGATGCGCCAGCCGAGGTCACGGTCGAACGGCGCGCGCGAGGGAAACACGTGCATCACCCCGCGCCGCTCGATCAGCTCGGGGACGCCGGCTTCCTCGGCGAGCTGCCGGTGCAGCAGCGGTGCATCCTTCAGGAGATCGCGCATCGCCCGCGCGGTGGCCTCGACCTGCGCCTCGGTCCAGCTCGACAGCAGATACTTGATGAGCCACGGCAAGGCCTTCGGCAGGTACGACCAGCGGATCGCGAGCGGCCCGAGCGGGTCCATCAGAAAGCCCGGCACCTTCTTCCAGGTGCCAGGCTCGGCCGGCGGGATCACCGAATGCGACGACAGCCAGCCGGCATTGCCGTAGCTCGCCGCCTGCTGACCGCCGGGTTCGCCCGGATCGATCAGCGTGACGCGGTGGCCGCAACGCAGCGCCTCGATGGCGCTGATCACGCCGACCGCGCCGGCGCCGATGATCGCGACGTGACGGCCGGCTGACTCTGGCATCAGCTCGCGGCCTGCGGCTGGAAGTCCTTGCCGACCGACAGCGCGCGCTGATCGACCAGGCAGTGCAGGATCGCGGGTTTGCCGGAGGCCAGCGCCCGCTCGAAGGCTGGCGCGAAATCTTCGGTGCGCTCGACCCGCTCGCCATGGCCGCCGAACGCCTTGGCATAAAGCGCGAAGTCCGGATTCTTGAGCTGGGTGCCGACGACGCGGCCGGGATAGTCGCGCTCCTGATGCATGCGGATGGTGCCGTATTGCGCGTTGTCGATGACGACCACGATCAGCGGCGCGTCGTACTGGACGGCGGTGGCGAACTCCTGCCCGTTCATCAGGAAGCAACCGTCGCCGGCGAACGCGACGACGACGCGATCCGGATGATGCCGCTTGGCCATCACGGCCGCCGGCACGCCATAGCCCATCGAGCCCGAGGTCGGCGCGAGCTGCGCCGCGAAGCTGTGGAAGCGATGGTGGCGATGAATCCAGCCGGCATAGTTGCCGGCGCCGTTGCAGACGATCGCATCCTTCGGCAGGCGATCGCGCAACCAGGTCACGACCTCGCCATATTGGAAACTGCCGGGCAACTCGCGCGGCTTGTCGGTCCAGGCCAGATAGTCCGCGTGCGCCTTCGCCGCCTCGCCCTTCCAGGCGGGCGCGGCCGCGGGCTTCATGGTCTCGACCGCGGCGGCGAAGGCTGCGGGCGTCGCCTGGATCGCCAGTGTCGGCTGGTAGACGCGGCCGAGCTCTTCAGAGCCGGGATGGACGTGGATCAGCTTCTGGCTCGGTGTGGGGATGTCGAGCAGCGTGTAGGACGACGACGGCATTTCCGACATGCGGCCGCCGATCAAAAGAATGACGTCGGCCCCGGTGATGCGGTCTTTCAGTCTCGGGCTCGGGCCGATGCCGAGATCGCCGGCATAATGCGAGTGATCGGCATCGATCAGCGCGGCGCGGCGGAACGAGGTGGCAACCGGGAGATCAAAACGCTCGGCAAAGCGCGCGATGCCCTTCGCCGCCTGTTCGGTCCAGCCCGAGCCGCCGAGCACCACGATCGGCGCCTTGGCGGATGCGAGCATCGCACCGAGGCGTTCGAGATCCGATGGCGACGGCCAGGTCGCCGCGGGCTCGACCTTCGGCGCGTCGGCGACGGCTGCGGTTTCGGTCAGCATGTTCTCCGGCAGCGAGATCACGACCGGGCCGGGACGGCCCTGCAGCGCGACGCGGAACGCGCGCGCGACCAGCTCCGGAATACGGTCGGGACGATCAATCTCGACCGCCCATTTCGCCATGGTGCCGAACACCGCCTTGTAGTCGAGCTCCTGGAACGCCTCACGCTCGCGCATGCCGGTGTCGACCTGGCCGACGAACAGGATCATCGGGGTCGAATCCTGCATCGCGATGTGCACGCCATGGGCCGCGTTTGTCGAGCCAGGGCCGCGGGTGACGAAGCAGATGCCGGGACGTCCGGTGAGCTTGCCATAGGCCTCCGCCATCATCGCGGCACCGCCCTCGGCGCGGCAGATCACGACGTCGATCGGGCTGTCATGCAGCGCGTCGAGCGCTGCCAGATAGCTCTCGCCCGGCACGCAGGTGACGTGTTCCACGCCTTGCGCGACCAGCTGGTCGATCAGGATCTGGCCTCCGGTGCGGGCATTGCTTTTGGTCATGAGGGCTCCCTGCGGCTACTGGCGCGCCTTGGCGTCGCGCGGAACGTGGTCCCACGGGGTATGATAGACCGAAATATGGTGCAAGGCCGAAGCCGCGCCGCGAGGCCGCAGCGGCGTCAAGCCATGCGATAGGCAATGGGCAACGTCGTTTCGTCGTCGATTTCCGCAGAGCGGACGATCACCGGCTGGATCGCGGCGGCCCGGCCGGCGCGCAAGCCGGTCGTCATCGTCCTGCGATCGACAGACAGATCGTGCGTCGCCCGGATCAACCTGCGCGAGCTTCTTTCAATGGCTCTATCGGCGACGCAGCAGTGTGCGAGCGAGAAGACGATCCGCAAACTGCACCGTCAGTACCAAGGCGCGCGACGACAACGCGAGACGATTGGCACGATGCACTTTGCGGCGCGCGTGACCACAGCGTGGCACAATCTGCATACACTTTCCATCAAATGCACACTAACAAACATTAAGTGCGCACGCGCTCGTTCCCGTAAGACTACGGTGCGACGCGAGGTCACTTCGCGACTTCTCCACGAGATCGCACCAATTTCGCAGCAAATCGGCGCCTTGCGCGCCGATTTCGGCGGCGCTCATTGCATGCACCACGCGTGATGCCTGGCGCGATCACGCACAGCTCATTGCATGCACTTCTGGATGGAACTCGAATCGCCTACCGTTTCATGCAGTCAGAAATTGTAAATCGTGTATCGCACCTGCCCGCTACGCGGCAGCGGAATGTTTTCTGCTGCCGGTCAGGCGCCGCGTTTTCAGTTCACCAATTGATATCAATGCTGGAGGCAATGCATGTTGGGGATGAAGAGTGTCGCAAGCGTCGTCGGCTCGGACAGTTCATATCGGCTGTTCGACGACATGCCGATCAGTGTCATGCTCTGCGAGCTGGACAATTTCAGGATCACCTACATCAACGAGTCGACGCGGCAGAATCTGAAGAAGATCGAGCATGTGCTGCCGGTGAAGGTCGACGCGCTGATCGGTCAGTCGATCGATATCTTTCACAAGAACCCGCAGCATCAGCGCCGGCTGCTGTCCGATCCGAAGAACCTGCCGCACAAGGCGCGCATCACCATCGGCGGCGAGACGCTCGATCTCACCGTGACGGCGATGACCAATTCGCGCGGCCGCTACACCGGGCCGATGCTGACTTGGGAGCTCGCGACCGAGAAGGCGCGGCTTGAAACCCAGACCGAGCGGCTGTTGCAGATGCTCGACAACATGCCGATCAACATCATGATGTGCGACACCGATTTCAACATCACCTACATCAACCAGACCAGCCTCAAGACGCTCGACACGGTGAAGCATCTGCTTCCGGTGCGGCCGGACCAGATCCTCGGCAACTCGTTCGACATCTTCCACAAGAACCCGCAGCATCAGCGCCGCATCGTCGGCGATCCCAAGAACCTGCCGCACGCAGCCAAGATCAAACTCGGCCCGGAAACGCTTGACCTCAGGGTCTCCGGGCTGACCGACAAGCGCGGCAATTACACCGGCGCGATGCTGAGCTGGTCGGTAGTCACCGGCAACGTCAAGCTGGCCGACGATTTCGAGACGAACGTAAAGGGACTTGCGGGCATGCTGGCGTCGGCCTCGACGCAGATGCAGGGCACGGCGCGGTCGCTGACCACAACCGCCGAATTCGTCAATCAGCGCTCGGCAAGCGCGGCGTCTGCCTCCGAAGAGCTGTCGTCCTCGGTCAACGAGATCAGCCGCCAGGTGTCCGAGGCGAGCCGTATCGCGCGTATGGCGGTCGAGGAAGCCGAGAAATCCGACAAGCTGGTCGCGGGTCTCGTGACCATGGCGCAGAAGATCGGCGATGTCGTCGCTTTGATCAGCCAGATCGCCGGCCAGACCAACCTGCTCGCGCTCAACGCGACGATCGAGTCCGCGCGAGCCGGCGAGGCCGGACGCGGCTTTGCCGTGGTTGCATCCGAGGTGAAGGCGCTGGCCAACCAGACCGCCAAGGCCACCGAGGACATTTCGGCGCAGATCAACGAAATGCAGACGGCGACCGGCAACACCGCCACCGCGCTGAAGGCGATCTCGCAGGTCATCATCCAGATCAGCGAGATATCGACCGTGATCGCCAGCGCCGTCGAGGAACAGGCCGCGGCCACCAAGGAGGTCACCGCAAACATCAACGGAACCACCAAGGCGATCGACGATGCCAGCAAGGCCGCCGAGAACGTGCTGGCGGCCTCCGGAGAGCTCGCCAGCAACGCCTCCGAGCTGGAAGTCCAGGTCGACAAGTTCCTCAAGAACGTGCGGGCGATGTAGCGCCGCCGGGATCGCGCGCTTGCCTACAGCGAGCGCGCGATCAACACCTTCATGATCTCGTTGGTGCCGCCATAGATCTTCTGGATGCGGGAATCGATGAACATCCGCGAGATCGGATATTCCTGCATGTAGCCGTAGCCGCCATGCAGCTGCAGGCATTCGTCGGCGGTCTCGACCTGCTTCTGCGAGCACCACCATTTCGCCATCGAGGCCGTCACGGTGTCGAGGTCGCCGGCGACCAGCCGCTCGACGCACCAGTCGACGAACACGCGGGCGATCATCGCCTCGGTCTTGCGCTCGGCGAGCGTGAACGCGGTGTTCTGGAATTCGATCAGCGGCTTGCCGAACGCGGTGCGCTCCTTGGTGTATTCGGCGGTGATCTTGACCGCGCGCTCCATCGAGGCGACGGCGCCGATCGCAAGCGACAGCCGCTCCTGCGGCAATTGCTGCATCAGCTGCACGAAGCCGTTGCCCTCCTCATTGCCGAGCAGGTTCTCCGGCGGCACCGTGACATTGTCGAAGAACAGCTCCGAGGTGTCCGATGCGTGCAGGCCGATCTTGTCAAGGTTGCGCCCGCGCCGATAGCCTTCGGCACCGGCGGTCTCGACCACAATCAGCGAAATGCCCTTGGCGCCCGGCGCTCCGGTGCGTGCCACCACGATCACGAGATCGGCGGCCTGGCCGTTGGTGATGAAGGTCTTCTGGCCGTTGATAACGTAGGAATTCCCCTGCTTCTTCGCCGTGGTCTTGATGCTTTGCAGGTCGGAGCCGGTGCCGGGCTCGGTCATCGCGATAGCGCCGACCATCTCGCCCGACGCCATCTTCGGCAGCCAGCGCTTTTTCTGCTCCTCGGAGCCATAGTTAAGAATGTAATGGGCGACGATCGCGCTGTGCACGGAGACGCCGGTGGTCAATTCCGGGACGGTGCTCTCGAGGTCATCGAGCACGGCCGCGTCATAGGCAAAGCTGGTCCCGAGTCCGCCATAGGCCTCAGGCACGCTCGGCAGCAACGCGCCCATCTCGCCGAGCGCGCGCCAGGCCGAGCGGTCGACCAGCTTCTGCGCGCGCCATGTCTCGGCGTGCGGCGCAAGGTCCTTGGCGAGGAATTTGCGGAACTGGTCACGGAAGGTGTCCAGTTCCTCGGTCATCCAGGACGATCGGTAGTGCATCATTCCCTCTGTGTTAGTTCTATGCGTCATGAACGGCTTGTGCCGACAACTACGGCCTATCCCCGTCATTGCGAGCGAAGCGAGGCAATCCATCTCGCCGCATGTACGGAACGATGGATTGCTTCGTCGCTATCGCTCCTCGCAATGACGGGTGGGCACCACGACGCGTTGTGACGCAACAAGACTAGACGATCAGACCGCCGCCGGCGACGATCACCTGACCGCTGATGTAGTTCGATTCCGGCGCGCAGAATAGGTAGACCGCGTCCGCCGCCTCCTCCGGCGTGCCGCCGCGGCCGAGCGGGATCATGCGGCCCATCGCCTCGAGCATTTGCGGCTGCACGCCGACCTTGATGTCACGGCCGGCGACGTCGATGGTCTTCTGCCGGGTCTCGATCGGCTGGGTCAGGCGGGTGTTGATCAGGCCGAACGCCACGCAATTGACGTTGACCTTGTAGCGGCCCCACTCCTTGCACATCGTGCGCGTCAACCCGATCAGCGAGGCTTTCGCGGAGGAATAGCTGGCCTGCCCGGCATTGCCGTAGAGGCCCGCGATCGAGGAGATGTTGACGACCTTGCGGAACACCTCGCGTCCGGCCTCGGCCTCCCTCTTCGCCATCACCCGGATCGGCTCCGACGCCGCACGCATGATGCGGAACGGGGCGACCAGATGGACGTCGAGCATCGCCTGGAACTGCTCGTCGGTCATCTTCTGGATCGTCGAGTCCCAGGTGTAGCCGGCGTTGTTGACGATGATGTCGAGGCCGCCGAACCGCTCGATGGCGCTGCCTACGAAGCGATCGGCAAAGCCGGCCTCGGTCACGCTGCCATTGACCGCGATCGCTTCGCCGCCCGCAGCCTTGATCTCGGCCACGACGGCGTTGCCCGGCTCGGCATCGAGGTCATTGACCACGACGCGCGCGCCCTCGCTCGCAAGCTTCAGCGCAATCGCGCGCCCGATGCCGCGGCCCGATCCAGAGATGAGCGCGACCTTTCCTTGCAGTTTCGACATGATTTCTCCTAAAGCGCGATAATGGCTTCGCCGGCGAGCTTGATCTCGCCGTTCTGGTCCTTGGTGGTGAGCGCGAGTTTTGCGCGCTGCTCGCCGCCCTGCTCGATCAACTCGGTCACCGTGCCTTCGCAGGTCAGCTTCGCGCCAAGTTGGGTGATCGCGGCAAAGCGGGTCGAGAACGATCTGATCCGCGACGGCGCCACCGCATCGGTCAGCGCCTGGCCGAGATACCCCATGACCAGCATGCCGTGCGCGAACACGTCGGGGAAACCGGCCGCCTTCGCGAAGTCGATGTCGACATGGATCGGGTTGTGATCGCCGGAGGCGCCGCAATACAGCGCCAGACGATGCCGGGTGATCGGTGCAAATTCCTTGTGGACGATGACGTCGCCGACCGAGGGAACGCTGCTGCTCATGACGGCCTCGCATTGCGCACCACGATGGTACGCGAGACATCGGCGACGTGGATGCCGTTCTGGTTGGTGACCGGCGTGTCGACCACGATCAGCGTCATCGCGCCACCCTTCTTGTCGGTCACGCTGGCAACGCGCGGATGGAACGTCAAGGTGTCACCGATCACGACGGGAGCGTGATAGTCGAAGCGCTGCTCGCCGTGCAGCACCCGGGCGAGATCGATGCCAAGTGCGGTCAGGAATTCGAATGGCACCGTTGCGTCCATCATCTCCAAGCAAAACAGATAGGTCGGCGGCACCGGAGCCGCCGTTCCATCACGATAGACCGGATTGGTCTCGCCGAGCGTATCGAGGAAGAAGCGCAGGCGTCCCGGCTCGACGCGCGCGGTCACGGGCGTGAACGCACGCCCGACAGCGGATTGATCGACCATGGCAGCCTCAGGCGCGTTCGTAGAGCGTGACGACGCAGGCGCCGCCGAGGCCGAGATTGTGCTGCAAGCCGAGCCGCGCGCCATCCACCTGCGTCGCCGCAGCGGTGCCGCGCAGCTGCCGGGTCAGCTCGTAGCACTGCGCAAGCCCGGTGGCGCCGAGCGGATGGCCCTTCGACAGCAAGCCGCCGGACGGGTTGGTCACGATCCTGCCGCCATAGCTGTTGTCGCCGTCGTCGATGAATTTTGCGGCCTCGCCCACGCCGCACAGGCCGAGCCCTTCATAGGTGATCAGCTCGTTGTGGGCGAAGCAGTCGTGCAGCTCGACGACGTCGAGGTCCTTGGGGCCGATGCCGGCGGCTTCATAGACCTTGTTGGCGGCATCGCGCGCCATGTCGTAGCCGACCACCTGCATCATGTCGTCAGCCCCGAAGGTCGACGGCGTGTCCGTCGTCATCGCCTGCGCCGCGATGCGGACGCTCTTGTTGAGGCCATGCTGGTCGGCGAATTTCTCGGAGACCAGGATTGCGGCGGCGCCGCCGCAGGTCGGCGGGCACGCCATCAGCCGCGTCATCACGCCGGGCCAGATCACCTGGTCGTTCATCACGTCGTCGGCGGTCACTTCCTTGCGGAACAGCGCCAGCGGATTGTTCTTGGCGTGGCGGCTCGCCTTGGCGCGCACCTTGGCGAAGGCAGAGAGCGGCGTGCCGTATTTCTTCATGTGGCTGAGGCCGGCGCCGCCGAAATAGCGCAGCGCCAGCGGCACGCCGGGCGCGTGGACCAGCTTGTCGGCCGCGGCGTCGAAATCGTCGAACGCGCTGGGGCGATCGGTGAACACGGCCCCTAACGCGCCGGGCTTCATCTGCTCGAAGCCGAGCGCCATCACGCAATCGGCAGCGCCGGACTCGATCGCCTGCCGCGCCAGGAACAGCGCGGTCGAGCCGGTCGAGCAGTTGTTGTTGACGTTGACGATCGGGATGCCGGTCATGCCGACCGGGTAGAGCGCGCGCTGGCCGCAGGTGGAGTCGCCATAGACGTAGCCGACATAGGCCTGCTGCACTTTGCCGTAGTCGAGGCCGGCGTCGGCGAGCGCGAGCTTCGCCGCCTCAGCGCCCATCACGTGATACGGCGCATTGGCGCCGGGCTTGACGAACGGGATCATGCCGACCCCGGCAACATAGGTGCGTGACGCCATCGCGTGTCCTCCCGAAAATTACCCACTGGACTATTTATTACCCATGGGTAATATACGGACCATTACGCCGAGTCAATGCGGCATTGACTTCACGACACCGGCTTCAAGATATGGACGACGGTCACATCCCCTCCTCCAGCCTGTCCCCCTGGCTGCCCTTCGAGAGCCGGCGCCGCGCCCGCGACGAGAAGCGCGAGGCGGTGCTGCGCACGGCCGTCGCCCTGTTCCTGGAACAGGGCTACCACGGCGCCACGCTGAACGAGGTCGCCAGACGGCTCAACATCACCAAGCCGGCGCTCTACAATTACTTCCGCGGCAAGGACGAGATCCTCTACGAATGCTGGTCGATCGGTAATGAGCTGGTCGATGACTGCATCGCCGAGACCTCTGCAAGCACCGGCAGCGGCCTCAGCAAGCTGCGCAAGCTGATCGTCCGCTATGCCGAGCTGATGACCGAGGACTACGGCAAGAGCCTGGTCCGCTTCGACCTCCGCGATCTCAGCGAGGACAACCGCAAGATCGTGCAGACGGCCAAGCGACGCATCGACCGCTCCTTCCGTGACTATATCGCGCAGGGCGTTGAGGACGGTTCGGTGAAACCGTGCGACGCGAAGCTCGCGGCGTTCGCGATCGCAGGCTCGCTGAACTGGATCGGACACTGGTTCCAGCCCGGCGGTGAGATGACCGGACGCGCCGTCGCCGAGGAGTTCGCGATCCGCCTCACCGAGGGCATCGCCACGACAGCAACGCGCAAGACAGCGCAGAACGCAGCCGTTCCGGCAGCAGAGAAGGCGGACAAACCGCCTCGCAAGGGAAACGCACCAAGGGAGGACGAGAGTGAACATCACACACGGGCTGCGGCGCGCGCTGCAGGTCAATCCAAACGGGCTCGCGGTCGTCTGCGGTGAGCGGCGGCGGAACTGGCGCGAGGTCGGCGAGCGCGTCGCCCGCCTCGCCTCCGCCATCCGCTCGCTCGGCGCCGGGAACGGCGACCGCGTCGCGATCCTGTCGCTGAATTCCGACCGCTATCTCGAACTGTACCTCGCAGTCGGCTGGGCCGGCGCCGTGATCGTGCCGCTCAACATCCGCTGGTCGCCGATCGAGAACGAGGACGCGCTGCGCGACTGCCGCGCAACGATCCTGTTCGTCGACAAGGCGTTTGCGGCGATCGGCACGACGCTGGCGAGCGCCATCCCCGGCCTGAAGCTGGTCTATGCCGACGAAGGCGAGACGCCTGCCGGCATGGAGAATTACGAGACGCTGATCGCGCGCAGCGAGCCGATGGCGGACGCGATGCGCACCCGCGACGATCTCGCCGGCATCTTCTACACCGGCGGCACCACTGGCCGCTCCAAGGGCGTGATGCTGAGCCACGGCAATCTGATGGCCAATGCGCTCAACGCGCTCGGCGAAGGCCTGTGGCCGGGCACCTCGATCTATTTGCACGCAGCGCCGATGTTCCACCTCGCCAACGGCGCGGCGATGTATTCGGTGCTGCTGTCGGGCGGATCCAACGTCGTGATCCAGGGCTTTACGCCGGATGGCGTCGCCGCCGCCGTGCAGAAGGAACGCATCACCGACGTGCTGCTGGTGCCGACCATGATCCAGATGTTCGTCGATCATCCGACGCTCGGCACCTACGACCTGTCGTCGCTGAAGCGAATCTCCTACGGCGCCTCCGTGATCAGCGACGCCGTGCTGATGCGCGCCATGAAGGCGCTGCCGCATGTCGAATTCACCCAGGCCTACGGCATGACCGAGCTGTCGCCGATCGCGACGCTGCTGCACTGGAAGGAGCATATCGGTGACGGCCGCGCCAAGGGCCGGCATCGCGGCGCCGGCCGCGCGACGCTGGGCGCCGAGGTCAAGATCGTCGATGCCTTGGATCAGGTGGTGCCGCTCGGCACCGTCGGCGAGATCGCGGTGCGCGGCGATATGGTGATGATGGGCTATTGGGAACGGCCGGAGGAGACCGCGCGCGCCGTGATCGACGGCTGGATGCACACCGGCGACGGCGGCTACATGGACGAGGACGGCTTCGTCTACGTCGTCGATCGCGTCAAGGACATGATCATCTCCGGCGGCGAGAACGTCTATTCGGCCGAGGTCGAGAACGCCCTCGCCCAGCACCCGTCGGTGGCGCAATGCGCCGTGATCGGCATCCCGAGCGAGCGCTGGGGCGAGCAGGTCCACGCCGTCGTGGTGATGAAGAGCGGCGCAAGCGCCACGCCGGACGAGCTGATGGACCACTGCAAGGCGCTGATCGCCGGCTACAAGTGCCCGCGCAGCGTCGACATCACCTCGACCCCGCTGCCACTCTCCGGCGCCGGCAAGATCCTGAAGCGCGAGCTGCGCAAGCCGTATTGGGAGAACCGCGAGCGGCGCGTGAGCTGACGGCCGACATCGCAGAACCGTAGGGCGGGTTAGCCGCAGGCGTAACCCGCCCTCTTGGTTCGCACGAAACGGCGGGGGTAGCGCTTCGCTAATCCGCCCCACGCAGTGCATGGCGCTGCGCGAGCCGCGAGCGTTGACATCGGAGCTTGCTGCCGATTGGATCGATTCAGATTCAATCCAGCGAGTTCCGATGTCCGCACCTGATACCAATGCCGACGGCAAGCCCCGCCGCCTGATGCACCGCCGCTCCGTCGAATGTCTCGGCTATCTCCGCGACGACGGGCTGTGGGAGGTCGAGGCGCGGCTGGTCGACACCAAGCCCTATGCGCGGCAGGACAAGCATCGCGGCCTGCAGCAGCCCGAGGATCCCGTGCACGACATCAGGCTGCGGCTTGCGGTCGACGACAGTTTCACGATCCGCGAGACCGGCACCAATATGGCCTCGACGCCCTACCCGTCCTGCCTCGATGTCGAGGGCATTTTGCAGCGGCTGGTTGGCGAGCGTATCGGCAAAGGCTGGCGCGAACTCGTCCGCCGCAAGATCGGCAAGCTGGAGACCTGCACCCATCTCGCCGAGCTCTTGGGTCCTGCGGTAACGACCCTGTTCCAGACCGCGACCTCGGGCAAGGACCCGCAGGGCCGCGGCGCGCTCGATCACCAGCGCGACGTCAAGGAGCCGCCGTTCTTCGTCGGCGGCTGCTATTCGTGGCGGCTGGATGGACCTGTCGTCGCCGAGACCTTTCCGCAGTTCGCGAAAAAGCCTGTCGAGGTGAAGCAGGATTCGTGAGCTTGGCCCGCGTTGCGGCACGGCGGCCTACGCGGGCACGTTTCCCGTGAGCCGATCGATGACGTTGAAGAGCCGGTCGCAGGAAGCCTCGATTCTCTTTTGTGGAGACGTGGCGATGCCGAGCACCAGACCGGATCGCACCGAAGCGCTCGACGCATACCAGAGCGACAGAGGCGTGGGCGCCAAGCCGAACGATGCCAGTTCCCTTGCGATCGAGAGATCAGAAATCCCGTCCGGCAGTCGCAGGATCGCGGCCAATCCACCGATGGTCACGTTCTTGGCCCGGGCCCGCAGACATTTGAGCAATGCGTCACGCTGCGCCGCGTAGACCCGCTTGGTGCGGCGAAGATGCCGCAGATAGTGGCCGTCGCGGATGAATTCGGCGGTCGCGAGTTGCACCGGGGGTGCGGGCGCCGGGGCGAGACAGGCCGCTATCTCGGCAAACCGGGGCATCAGGGACGGCGGTGCAACGACAAAGCCCAGCCGCAAGGCCGGCGTCAGGGTTTTGCTGAACGACCCGATGTGAATGACGCGCCCGGCACGATCGAGCGAGGCGAGCGCCGGCGTGGCGCGGCCCTTCAGCTGAAGCTCGCTCAGATAGTCATCCTCGATCACCCAGACTCGCTCCTGAGCGGCCCAATCGAGCAGACGCGCGCGTCTTGCCAGCGAGAGTGTGAAGCCGAGCGGCGCCTGCTGTCCGGGAGTTACGACCACCAGGGCGGCATCCGGCGCGTGTTGCAGGCCATAACTGACATCAATGCCGTCGGCATCAACCGGAATCGGCGCGATCGACAAGCGCGCCAGCTCGAGACCGTGCCGGGTGAAAGGAAAGCCCGGCTCCTCCATCCAGACTTTCTTCTGCTCAAGGCCGAGAACATGAAGCGTCAATCCAAGGCCGCCGCTGAAGCCTCCGGTGATGAAAACGTGGGATGGCGTGCACGCGATCCCGCGCGCCAGCGCAAGGTATGCCGCGATCTCCCGCCGCAATTCCAGTTCGCCGCGCGGATCCGGGTAGAGAGCCGGCGCGCTCATCTCCGCGCGAACTGCCTGCGTGTGCAGCCTCGAGAACAGCGTGGCGGGGAATGTCGCCTGCGCGGGTACGCCCATCTGGAAGATGGCGGGTCCCGCGATGAGCTCCTGATACGTCTCCATGAAGGAGCCGGGGTCGGGAGCCTCTTCCTGCACGGCCGCAAAGGACGGCCGATCCGCGACATGCGTTCCCCTCGCGCGTGACGCGACGATCAGCTGCGCCGAGGAAAGCCTTTCATACGCCGCGCGCACGGTGCCTCGCGCAACGCCAAGCTGAGCCGCGAGGTCCTGCCAGGACGGCAGACGCGCGCCAGGAGCGAGCACGCCGCTTTCGATGGCGCCGCCGATCCCTCTGCGGATCTGCTCCGCCAGCGGCGTCTTCGCGGATCGATCCAGTTCCAGTTGGAAGCGCCCGGTCATAGCCGTTGGTACACGATTTTTGCCGATTCTTGGTACTTTTTTATGGACCAAGGTAGGCGCACCTATGGGAGCAAAGGAGAGCACTGATCATGCAAATATCATCCATCCTCGCTGCCTGCGCCGCCCTTGCCATCGCCGCGGCAACGCCTGCCGCAGCGCATGAGACGGTCACGCCGACCTTCCAGCAGCCGATCACCAACATTCCCGGCAAGTCGCTGATTGCGGTCGTCGTCGACTATGCGCCGGGCGCAGCGTCGCCACCGCACGTCCATGCCAAGTCGGCCTTCATCTTCGGCTATGTGCTGTCTGGCGAAATTGAATCGCAGATCAATGACGGACCGGCGCGGGTCTACCGCACCGGCGAAAGCTTCTACGAGACGCCCGGTTCCCGCCATCCCGTCAGCCGCAACGCCAGCAAGACCGCGCCGGCAAAACTGCTCGCCGTATTCGTCGTCGACACCGACGAGAAGGAACTGACCACTCCCGTCAAACAGAACGATCGTTAAGGAGCCCACCCACATGCGTCTCGATTACAACCGCATTGCGCCGGCCGGCGTCAAAGCCCTCGGCGGAGTCTACGGCTATGTCTTGCAAAGCAACCTGCCCGCCACGCTGATCACCCTGGTCTACCTGCGCATCTCGCAGATCAACAACTGCGCGTATTGCCTCGACATGCACACGCGCGACCTGCTCAAGAGCGGGGTGAAGATCGAAAAGCTGGCGCTGCTGCAGGCGTGGGCGGAAGCCGGCGATCTCTTCGACGAGCGCGAACGCGCTGCGCTCGCATGGGCGGAAACGGTGACCCGCGTCGCCGATACCGGCGTGCCGGATCAGGCTTATGAGGCTGCCCGAGCGGTCTTCGATGAGCGCGAGCTCGTCGACCTGACCATCGCGATCAGCCTGATGAATGCCTACAATCGCATGGCGATCAGCTTTCGGAACACGCCGCAGGCGGCGATCGGGCTGGCGGCTTGATGATCAACGGCATGGAAGAAGGAGCCACCAAATGACCGAGGTTTCCGGCATCACGATTCCCGACAGCAAGCTGGCGCGCGAGGCGGCCGAGCTGGTGCGCCAATATGAAAACGAGATGCTGTTCAACCATTCGGTTCGCGTCTATGTGTTCGGCGCGATCAGGGGAATCCGGCAGAAGCTGAAATTCGATTCCGAGCTGCTTTATGTCGCGGCACTGTTTCACGATCTCGGCCTGGTCGATCACTACCATACCGAGACCAAACGCTTTGAGGTCGACGGCGCCGATGCAGCACGCGAATTTCTGCGGGCGCGCGGCATCGCGGACGCGAAGAGCGATCTGGTCTGGGAGGCGATTGCCTTGCACACCACCCCCGAGATTCCGCAATATATGCGGCCGGAAATCGCGCTCACCAACGCGGGAGTTTTGGTCGATGTCGTAGGCGTCGGATACGACGACTACACGCCGGAGCAACGCCAGCAGGTGATCGCCGCATTTCCGCGCGGTGACTTCAAGAACGAGTTTCTCGAGATACAGACGTGCTCGGCCCTGAAGAAGCCTCAGACCACGTTCGGAACCGTCAATTTCGACTACATCGAAGATCGCGATCCGACGTTCCGCAAGCCGAATGCATGCGTCCGCATCCGCAACACTCCCTGGCCGAGCTGAGCCTTCTTCGGCCGCGCCCCGCATGATATCGTGCGAAGGCAATCACGGGGTGAAGCGTGGAGAAATACGGCGCCGGGTCGATCGTCGTCATCGATTATGATCCCAACTGGCCTACCCTGTTCGCGCAGGAGCGCGCGCGGATCGCGCAGGCGCTCGGCGTGTTCGCGTTGGCCGTTGAGCATGTGGGCAGCACGGCCGTTCCCGGTCTCCCATCGAAGCCCATCATCGACCTGCTGGTCGGTGTGCAGAGCCTCGAAGAGGCAAAGCGACGATGCGTCGAGCCGATCGAGGCGCTTGGCTACATCTACGTCCCGGAATACGCCGCATGGATCCCCGGCGAGTTGTTCTTCCGCAAGGGACCGCCGGGTCCGTGGACCCACCATCTGCATGTGATGGAGCCGTCGCATCCGCGTTGGGAAGCATTGGTGGTGTTTCGCGACTATCTTCGCGCGCACCCTGAGGCAGCTCGCGCCTACGCCGACATCAAGCGAACCCTCGCTGCTTCGTCAAACGACAACATCGGGGCCTATCGAAACGGCAAAACTGCCTTCGTCGAAGAAACCACGGCCAAGGCCCGCGCCTGGCGCGCAGCGACGCGGGATCGGTAACAATTCCGGACCGCTGCCCCGCCCTACAAACCGCCCGGCAATCCGACCAGTTTCAGACTCAACGTCCGCAGCCGCTGGCGCGCCTCGGCATCATAGGCCTGTGCATGGGCGCGGGCCTTGCGCTTGCCGTCGAAGAACAGCCCGCTTTGGCCGGCGACGTCTTCGCCCTGGATGAGACGCAGGATGGCATCGCCGCCCTGCTCGACGGTCGAGATCGGCGTGACGCCGCTGGCGCGCACCATCGTGGTGTTCATGTAGGTCGCCGGGTGCAGCGCGTTGACGGTGACGCCAGTGCCTTCCAGCTCAGCGGCAAGGTCGATGGTGAACATGATCTGCGACAGCTTGCTCTGCGCATAGGCGCGGCCGCCGCTGTAGTTCTTCGTGATCATCACGTCGTCGAAATCGATCGGGTGCTGGCCGACCGAGGCGACATTGACGATGCGCGCCGGCGCGCTCGCCTTCAGCCGAGGCAGCAGAAGGTGCGCGAGCAGGAAGCCGGCGAGATAGTTGACGGCAAAGCGCAGCTCATGGCCGTCCTTGCTGGTCTGCCGCGCCGGCCCCTCGTTCTGCGAGCCGATCCCGGCGTTGCTGACGAACACATCGAGGCGCTCCTGATCGTCGAGCACCAGCTGGGCGAACTCGCGGACCTCGGCGAGCGAGGAAAGATCGGCCTGATAGAATATCGGCTCGCGGCCGCTGACCCGCTTGATCTCGTCGGCGAGGGTCTGCGCCCTCTGCGTATCGCGGCCGTGGATCAGGACCCGAGCGCCGGCAGCCGCCAGCTTCATCGCGACGTAGCGGCCCACGCCATCGGTGGAACCGGTGATCAGCACCGTCTTGCCTGCCATGTTCATCGAAATTGCCTTTCGATCGTTCGCCCAGCGCAGCCACCAAGGATAAATACGCCGCGTGACCTTTGCCATGGCATGCCAGGGCGCCATCTGCACCAAAACGGCGTCCGAAATGACTCCGACCACAGCCCTTCTCCATGTCTACAAGGCGTACAGCTTGTCGCGCGGCCTGCGGTCGCGCGGCGCCGCGCCGCGCGTCAACGTGAGTGGATTCTGGTATCGTCGATATGAACGACAAAGCCAGGATACCGGAATGTCCTCGACCATTCCAGACGGGATCTTGCGGAAGGCTCCCTTGCTGGAGCCATTCGGCATGCTCGTGTTGTTCGGTGTGCTAACCGCGCTGCCGATCGTCCTGACGCTTCATCTGGTTGAGCCCGCACTCGTGCTGCCCGCGCTCAGCCCATCGTTGTTCGCGGAGGCAGCCATTGCCGCGCTTGCGGCGCGCGTGATCCACGTGCGCACGAGCGCGGCGAACCTCACGCTGTGGGATTTTGCCGGTGCCTTCACCTTCATGGGATGTGCAGCGGCGATCCTCGGCGAGCCGGATCAGGCGGCGCTGTTCTTCGAGGAACAGGCCATGCTTCGTCCGGTGTCACGACCGTAAATCCCAGGCCGGGCCCCTCTGGCAGCCACACGCTGCGATGTCGGACTGGAACTCAGTTGGAGTGGCCCTGCTTCGACCCGCGACGCGACACCGTCGTGGCTGATTTGCCGTCGGATGACGGTGACAGCCGGATTCGTCGAAACGGTCCACTCCCCGACCTCAAGGGGAACATGATCCATGTCCGAACTGCTCTCACTCGACGCGCTCAGCGCATTGCTGCAAGTCGTCGTCATCGACCTCGTGCTGGCCGGCGACAATGCCGTCGTGATCGGCCTTGCCGCAGCAGGCCTGCCGGGAACGCAACGCGGCAAGGCGATCCTGATCGGCATCGGCGCCGCGACGCTGCTGCGTATCATGTTCGCGCTTCTCACCACGCAGCTCATGCAGATCGTCGGCCTGCTGCTGGCCGGCGGCATCCTCTTGCTGTGGGTGTGCTGGAAGATGTGGCGGGAGCTGCGCGCCAGCACGCACGAGACCACGGCCGTGGATGGCTCCGACGGCGCGGAGGTGCCGCGCAAGACGCTGTGGCAGGCCACGACCCAGATCATCGTTGCCGACGTCTCGATGTCGCTCGACAACGTGCTGGCGGTGGCCGGCGCCGCGCGCGAGCAGCCAATCGTGCTGGTGTTCGGCCTCGCGCTCTCGATCGCAATGATGGGCGCGGCCGCCACCTTCATCGCGCGGCTGTTGCAGAACCACCGCTGGATCGCCTATGTCGGCCTCGCCGTGATCCTCTATGTCGCGGTCGACATGACCATTCGCGGCGCGAACGAGATCGCGAGGGTCGCGCCGGTCTGACGAAAGCAAAACGGCGGGCCTTCCGGTCCGCCGCTTAGCATATCAAAGACGCGCATTGCGTCAGTGGATCTCGGCCGAGCGCTTCAGCGCGTCCTTCAGCTTCTCGAGCGAAAAATCCTTAGCTCGCGCGATGTCGAGGATCGGGGTCTCGCGGCGGCCGCAGAGCTCGGCGGCCTCGGGCAGCTTGGCCGCGACGTCATAGGGGATCACGATCGCGCCGTGGCTGTCAGCGTGGATCAGATCGTCGGAGCGCACCGTCATGCCGGCGACGCGGACCTCGCCGCCGAAGCTTTCGGCATGCACCCAGGCATGCGACGGACCGATCGAGCCGGCCAGCGCCTGGAAGCCCGGCGCCCATTGCGGAATGTCGCGGATCGAGCCGTCGGTGATGACACCGAGGCAGCCGAGCGCCTTGTGCACGGCGCTCTGCACCTCGCCCCAGAACGCGCCGTAGCCGACGTCGGGACCGTCGATGTCCTGGATCACGGAAATGCGCGGACCGAAGCCGGTGCCGACATATTCGTAATAGTCGATGCGGCGCTTCGACTGCTCCTCGGCCGAGAGACCGGATTTCAGCACCGAGCGAATCGCGACCGTGCGCGCGTAGCCGACGATCGGCGGCAAGGTCGGGAACGGGCAGACCAGCGGCTTCACGGTGTAGCCGATCAGACGGCGCTCGGGCGCTACGATCTCCATCGCGTTGCAGATCGTCGGCGTGTCGTAGCGCGCCAACGCTTCAAGGACGGATGCAGGAAGCGGGGCGGAAGCGGATGTCGTCACGGCGTTTCTCTCCTGATTTTTGGCGTCAGATTTCTTTGTTTGAGCATGATCTTTTCGGAAAACCGGTTTCCACTTTTCCGGATCATGCTCAAGCGGGCCGTCCCAGCCTATAGCCGAGATCGAAGGCGAACCCAACCGAGGCACGCTCATGGCTGATATTTGGGAGAATAGACTCACCCGGCCCTATCACCGTCACCCCTGAGGTGCGAGCGGAGCGAGCCTCGAAGGGTCGACGGCCCCGCTGGTGGCCGTGCATCCTTCGAGGCTCGCCCAGCGGCGCAATTGCGCCGCAAGGCTCGCACCTCCAGCGACAAAGGCGAAGCCTTTGCGCGGGGATGACGGGTCAATCAGTGGCGCGCTTTAATGAAGATGCGTTGGACGATCGTCGTGGTCGCTCTCCGCGACCGGCGCTGCGTAGGGAGCCACAGGCGATGTCGCCGCCGGCGCGGTTGCGGCTTGCGTCTGCGCCGCAAGCTGGCGCTCCTGGTCGCGGTAGGACTTCCAGCCCCACGGCAGGCTGATCAAATAGGCCACCGAGCCCGCCGACAGGATGTGCCAGGGATAGCCGATCAGCAGCGCGACGAAGAACACCACGGCCACGAACACCGGCAGCACCATCTCCGGCGGCACGCGCATCTTCACGGTCTTGCCGGAGAACACCGGCAGGCGCGACACCATCAGGAAGGCGATCAATAACGTGTAGAACGCCGTCAAGGTCGCCGGCGGCATCGGCACGCCGAGAAAGGCGAGATAGATCGGCAGCAGCACGGTGATCGCGCCGGCCGGCGCCGGCACGCCGGTAAAGTAATTCGCGGCGAAGGCCGGCTTGTTCGGGTCGTCGATCGAGGCATTGAAGCGCGCCAGGCGCAGGCCGCCGGAGATCGCGAACACCATCGCGGCGATCCAGCCGCCGTTGTTCAATTCATGCAGCTGCCAGAAATACAGGATCAGGCCCGGCGCGACGCCGAAATTGACGAAGTCGGCGAGGCTGTCGAGCTCGGCGCCGAATTTCGACTGGCCCTTGATCATGCGGGCGACGCGGCCGTCGATGCCGTCGAGGATCGCGGCGAACACGATGGCGGCGACCGCAAGCTCCATCCGCCCTTCCGTCGACAGCCGAATTGCAGTCAGGCCGGCGCAGATCGCCAGCAACGTGATCATGTTCGGCACCAGCATCCGCACCGGGATCGGGCGGAACCGGCGGCGGCGCAGCTCGCTGGAATTGTTATCGAATGGCGTCATGGTCCGATAAATATAGCAAGCATGGCCCCGCTCCGCCATCGGCGCGGGAACCGGCTGATCGACCGGCTGAAACAGCGTTAATCGGCCCGGTAGGTGCGGCCCGGATCGGCGCCGCGGAAATCCGCCAGGATCGTCTCGCCGGCGACCGCGGTTTGGCCCTCGGAAACCAGCGCCTTGGTGCCCTCGGGCAGGTAGACGTCAAGCCGCGAGCCGAAGCGGATCAGGCCGAAGCGCTCGCCGGCGCCGATCGACTGGCCTTCCTTGACGAAGCAGACGATGCGGCGCGCCACGAGGCCGGCGATCTGGACCACGCCGATGCGCCCGTTCGAGCTCGAGATGACCAGCGAATTGCGTTCATTGTCCTCGCTCGCCTTGTCGAGCTCGGCATTGATGAAGGCACCAGGCCGATAGGCGATGCGGTCGATGCGGCCGGCCACCGGGCTGCGATTCACGTGGCAGTTGAACACGCTCATGAAAACCGAGACCCGCGGCAGCGGCTTGTCGCCGAGGCCGAGTTCAGCCGGCGGCAGCGCCTGCACCACCATGGAGACGCGGCCATCGGCCGGCGACACCACGATGCCGTCGCGCAGCGGCGTCACCCGCACGGGGTCGCGGAAGAACAGCGCGCACCACACCGTGAGCAACGTCCCGATCCAGCCCAGCGGGGTCCAGATCCAGAACAGGATCAGGCTGGCCAGAGCGAAGCCGCCGATGAAGGGATAGCCCTCCGGATGGATCGGCGGGATCTGCGCGCGGATGGAATTGGCGATCGACATCAGAACTCGCTGTGGTACCCCGCCCCTGCGGCGGGAGACGCCCTAAATCGACTATTCCGCGGCGGTCGGCAAGGGTTTCTCACCCGCGTCTGGGGTGGAATCCTCTGAGGATTCGGCCACCACCGGCGGCAGGCGGTTCGGCGCGATGCCGTCTTCGTCGACCTGGGCGAGCCGTTCGCGGGCCTCCTCGGCCTCGCGCTGCCGGTTCCACATGCTGGCATAGAGGCCGTCGGCGGCGAGCAGCCGCGCGTGGGTGCCGCGCTCGGCGATCCGGCCCTGGTCCAGCACGATGATCTCGTCGGCGCCGACGATGGTCGACAGCCGGTGCGCGATGACGAGCGAAGTGCGGTTGCGCGAGACCCGCTCCAGCGCGCCTTGGATCTCGTGCTCGGTGTGGCTGTCGAGCGCGGAGGTCGCCTCGTCCAGCACCAGGATCGGCGGCGCCTTCAAGACCGTGCGCGCGATCGCGACGCGCTGCTTCTCGCCGCCGGAGAGTTTCAGGCCGCGCTCGCCGACCTGGGTCTCGTAGCCCTGCGGCGACATCCGGATGAAGCCGTCGATCTGCGCCAGCCGCGCCGCCTCCTCCACCTCGTCGTCGCCGGCATCCCAGCGGCCGTAGCGGATGTTGTAGCGGATGGTGTCGTTGAACAGCACGGTGTCCTGCGGCACCATGCCGATCGCCGACCGCAGCGAAGCCTGCGTCACGGTCTTGATGTCCTGGCCGTCGATCAAAATGCGGCCGGAGGAGACGTCGTAGAGCCGGAACAAGAGCCGCGAGATCGTCGACTTGCCGGCGCCGGACGGGCCGACGATTGCGACCGTCTTGCCGGCCGGCACCTCGAAGCTCAGACCTTTCAGGATCGGCCGGTCCGCCTCATAGGCAAAGCGGACATCCTCGAAGCGCACGCTGCCTGTGGACACTGCGAGCGGCTTTGCGCCCGGCACGTCCTTCACCTCGGGATCGCGCGCCAGCACGTCGAACATCTTCTCGATGTCGATGATCGCCTGCTTGATCTCGCGATACACCATGCCCATGAAATTCAGCGGCTGATAGAGCTGGATCATCATCGAGTTGATCAGCACGAAATCGCCGACGGTGTGGGTGCCGTTGCGGATGCCGAAGGCGCACATCAGCATGGTTGCGGTCAGCCCCGCGGTGAAGATGATCGCCTGCCCGGTGTTGAGCACCGCAAGCGAGGTGTAGGTCTTCACGCTGGCCTGCTCGTAGCGTTCCATCGAGCGGTCGTAGCGCCTGGCCTCGCGTTCCTCGGCGCCGAAATACTTCACCGTCTCGTAGTTGAGCAGCGAGTCGATCGCCTTGGTGTTCGCCTCGGTATCCGAGTCGTTCATCTTGCGGCGGATCTCGATCCGCCACTCGGTCGCGATGTAGGTGAAGTACATGAACACGACGACCGTCAGAAGCACGGCAAGCACGTAACGCCAGTCGAACTGCCACAGCAGCACGCCCGCCAGCAGCGCGACCTCGACGATGGTCGGGATCAGCTGCAGGATCACCATCCGCACGATGGTCTCGATGCCGGAGCGGCCGCGCTCCAGGACGCGGGTCAGGCCGCCGGTCTTGCGCTCGAGATGGAAGCGCAGCGACAGCTCGTGCATGTGCACGAAGGTGATGTAGGCGAGCCGCCGCACCGCGTGCATCGCGACGCGGGCGAAGATGCCGTCGCGCCATTGCGTCAGCACCGCCATGATGATGCGCACCGCACCGTAGCTGATCGTCATCAGCACCGGCGAGGCGATCAGCCATAGCACCCAGTTCGACGGCTCGACCGGTGCCGAGCCCGCGCCGTTCAGCGCGTCGATCGCCCATTTGAAGGTGAACGGCACCGACAGCGTCGCGAGCTTGGCGAACAGCAGCAGCACCACCGACCAGATGACGCGCATCTTCAGATCGGCGCGATCGCCGGGCCAGATGTAGGGCCAGAGGTGAACGAGGGTACCGAGCAGCGTGCCCTTCTCGGCGGCCGGCGTGGCGGCCTTGGGCTCCGCGGCAGCGGTTGCAGTCTGTTGCGGCGGCACCATCAGGAGCCCGCTCTCGCCGTCATGGCGCGGCGGTCCGCGGCCACATCTTTTCCACGATTTGCCATTGTGCCCGTCATATAGATCGTTTGAACGCGGCGTACAGGCTTATGACGAAAATTGTTCGCGATTCGCGGGAATTTACGGGATATTTTGGCCACCAATCCCCATATGCGAGTCTTGACCCTGTTTACGCTGCAGTGCCACAAGGATCGTATGAACCAAATCAAGACTGTCTGTGTTTATTGCGGCTCCGGCCCCGGTAACAATCCCCGTTTCGTTGAAGCAGCCATCGCGCTCGGCAAGGCCTTTGCCGACAACAACGTGCGCCTGGTCTATGGCGGCGGCTCGATCGGCCTGATGGGCGCGGTCGCCAAATCCACCCTCGATCATGGCGGCTCCGTCACCGGCATCATTCCGGAATTCCTGCGGGCGCGCGAGAATGCGCTGACCTCGGTTCAGGAGATGATCGTCACCCCCGACATGCATGAGCGCAAGCGGCTGATGTTCGAGCGCTCGGACGCGTTCGTGGCACTGCCCGGGGGCATCGGCACCCTGGAGGAACTGGTCGAGCAACTGACCTGGCAGCAGCTCGGCCGCCACTCCAAGCCGATCCTGCTCGCCAACATCGACAACTTCTGGGAGCCCCTGCTCTCGCTGCTGAACCACATGCGCATGACCGAGTTCATTCGCCCGACATTGCCGATCAACGTCCTGATGGCCGACCGTGTCGACGACATCCTGCCGCGGCTGCGTTCCTCGGTGGCCGGCAAGCCGGCGGCCGCGAAGGAGCTCGCCCCCGAAGTGGCGCGGCGGCTGTAGGGGAACGCTCTCGAGCGCTCCCTTCCGGCTCGCGCAACATTATTCCCGTCATCCTGAGGAGCGCGAAGCGCGTCTCGAAGGATGGACGGCCCGGCCGGTGGCCGTCGACCCTTCGAGACGCGCGCAAGAGCGCGCTCCTCAGGGTGACGGTTCGAGAGATGCGCTAGCTAAGCCCTCACCTACTCACTCGGAAACGTCACAGCCTCGATGCGGTTGCCGTCGGGGTCGAGGACGAAGGCCGCATAATAGCGCATGCGGTCATGCGGGCGCAGGCCTGGCGGACCATCGGAAAGACCGCCGGACGCCAGTGCGGCGGCGTGGAAGGCATCGACCTCGGTGGTGGTCTTCGCGCGCAGGCAGATATGGCTGCCGCTCTCATGCGTGACGTGCGCCATCGTGGCGCGCAGATTGATCCAGAATTCGGGATAGGCCTTGCCGAAGCCGATCGTCGCCGGCCGCGTGACGAGGCGGCTCAGACCAAGCGCGGCCAGCGTCGGTTCATAGAACCGCGCGGCGCGTTCGAGATCGCGGACGCCGACGGAGACGTGGTCGATCATGGGTCCCTCCTCCCGTCATTGCGAGCGAAGCGAAGCAATCCATGCATCCTCACGCGCGGAAAGATGGATTGCTTCGCTTGGCTCGCAATGACGACGCCTGTTTTCCTTTAGTCGGCTACGCCTGTGCGCCCGACTTCACCAGCTTGTAGAACACCGAATCCATCAGCGCCTGGAACGAAGCGTCGATGATATTGGGCGAGACGCCGACCGTGGTCCAGCTCTCGCCGGTCTCGTCTTCGCTTTCGATCAGCACGCGTGTGACCGCCTCGGTGCCGCCATTGAGGATACGCACGCGGTAGTCGATCAACTTCAGGCCATCGATGTATTTCTGGTACTTGCCGAGGTCCTTGCGCAGCGCCACGTCGAGCGCGTTGACCGGACCGTTGCCCTCGGCCGCCGAGATCAGCCGCTCGCCATCGACGTCAACCTTCACCACCGCGAGCGCCACCGTGACGCGCTGGCCGTTGGCGATGTAGCGCTGCTCGACATTGACGTCGAACTGCTCGACCTTGAAATACTCCGGCACCTTGCCGAGCGTGCGGCGCGCCAAGAGGTCGAACGAGGCGTTGGCGGATTCATAGGCGAAGCCCGCGGCCTCGCGCTCCTTCAACTCCTCGACCAGCCGCGTCAGCCGCGGATCGCTCTTGTCATAGGCGATGCCGGCGCGGTCGAGCTCGGCCATCACGTTGGAGCGGCCGGCCTGATCCGAGACCAGCACCTTGCGGTGGTTGCCGACGGTCTCCGGCAGCACGTGCTCGTAGGTCTGCGGATCCTTCATCACCGCGGAGGCATGGATGCCGGTCTTGGTGACGAAGGCGCTCTCGCCGACATAAGGCGCGTGACGGTTCGGCGCGCGGTTCAGCATGTCGTCGAGCGTGCGCGACACCTTCATCAGCGTCGCCATCTTCTCGGTGGTGACGCCGATCTCGAACTCGTCGGAAAATTCCTGCTTCAGCTTCAGGGTCGGGATCAGTGAGCAGAGATTGGCGTTGCCGCAGCGCTCGCCGAGGCCGTTGAGCGTGCCCTGGATCTGCCGCGCGCCGGCACGCACCGCGGCGAGCGAGTTGGCCACTGCCTGCTCGGTGTCGTTATGGGCATGGATGCCGACATGAGCGCCGGGCACGTGCGTGACGACATCAGCAACGATGGTCTCGATCTCATGCGGCATGGTGCCGCCATTGGTGTCGCACAGCACCACCCAGCGCGCGCCGGCCTGATAGGCCGCCGTCGCGCAGGCCAGCGCATAGTCGCTGTCCTCCTTGTAGCCGTCGAAGAAATGCTCGCAGTCGACCATCACCTCGCGGCCGAGCGCCTTGGCGGCGGCGACGCTGTCGCGGATCGAGGCGAGGTTCTCCTCGTTGGTGGTCTCCAGCGCGACCCGGACCTGGTAAGCGGAGGATTTCGCGACGAAGCAGATCACGTCCGCCTTGGCCTCGAGGATGGCGGCGAGCCCCGGATCGTTCGAGGCGGAGCGCCCCGGCCGCCGCGTCATGCCGAACGCCGTGAAGCGCGCGTGGTCGAAGGCGGGCTTCCTGCTGAAGAACTCGGTATCGGTCGGATTGGCGCCGGGATAGCCGCCCTCGACATAGTCGATGCCGAGCTGGTCGAGCAGGCCCGCGATCACCTGCTTGTCCTGCAGCGTGAAGTCGACGCCATTGGTCTGCGCGCCGTCGCGCAGCGTGGTGTCGAACAGATAGAGGCGCTCGCGGCTCATGCGTGGCCTCCGGGCGTGGCAACGCCGTCGAGCGTCTTCTGCATCGTGGTGTTGGCGAGCCATTCGTCGCCGATGGTCACCGAATTGCGCTGCTGCGCGACGTAGCCGCGCTTGCGGAAAAATTCGAGCGCGGTGTCGCTGACATCGACCTTCAGGGTCTTGGTGCCGCGGGCGCTTGCGATCTTCTCCAGCGCATCGCACAGCGCGGCGCCGACCCCCTGACCCACGGCACTCGGATGCACGTAGAGCATATCGATGTGATCGGCCCCCTTCAGCGAGGCGAACCCGACCGGCGCGCCCTGCAGCGTCGCGATCAGCGTCAGTTGCCCGGCAAGCTTCTTGCCGAACGCTGCCTCGTCGTCGGCAGCCGCCGCCCAGGCCTCCTGTTGCGCCTCGCTGTAATCGTCACCGGTCAGATCCATGATCGAGGCCGCGAAGATCGCCGCCAGCAGCGGCGCGTCATCAGGCAGATAGGGGCGCAACGCGGGTGCAGAACGGCTCATCGCGCGACCTCCCAGGTGGTGCCTTCCTTGGAGTCCTTGATCACCACGCCCATCGCGGCGAGCTGATCGCGAATCCGGTCGGACTCCTTGAAGTCCTTGCGCGCACGCGCCGCGGTGCGCTCGGCGATCAGCGCCTCGACCGCGGCAGCGTCGACGCCGCTCGCCTGCTGCTTGCGCGCCTCCCATGCTGCCGCGCTCTCCGACAGGAAGCCGAGCAGCCGCAGCGAACCGGCAAATTCCTTGCGGCCCGACTCACTGCTCGCGGCAGCATTCCGCAGGCCGTGCAGCACTGCCATCGCCTGCGCGGTGTTGAGATCATCGTAGAGCGCCTCGACCATCGCCGGCGACGGCGCGCCGGACTCGGCATCGGCCGCGACCGCATACCAGTCGTCGAGCGTCCTTGCGGCCTCTTCTGCGCTCTTCAGCGTCCAGTCGAGCGGCGAACGGTAGTGCGTTCGGAGCATGCTGAGACGCAGCACCTCGCCCGGCCAATCCGCCAGCAGATCGCGGATCGTGAAGAAGTTGCCGAGCGACTTCGACATCTTCTCGCTTTCGATCTGCAGGAAGCCGTTGTGCATCCAGACATTGGCCATGCGGTCGGTATGGAACGCGCAGCAAGTCTGTGCGAGCTCGTTCTCATGATGCGGAAACACCAGGTCGATGCCGCCGCCATGGATGTCGAACTTTTCGCCGAGATGCTTCCAGGCCATCGCCGAGCACTCGATGTGCCAGCCGGGCCGGCCCTCGACCGCAATGCCGGCCGGCGACGGCCAGGACGGCTCGCCCGGCTTCGACGGCTTCCACAGCACGAAGTCGGTGTTGTCGCGCTTGTAGGGCGCAACGTCGACGCGGGCGCCCGCGATCATCTCGTCGAGCGAGCGCTTCGACAGCGCGCCATAGCGCGGCAACACCGAATTGGCCGCGTTCATCGCCTGCGGCGAGAACAGCACGTGATCCTCGGCGACATAGGCAAAGCCGCCGGCGACGAGCTTCTCGATGATCGCGCGCATCTCCGGGATGTGCTCGGTCGCGCGCGGCTGCACGGTCGGTGGCAAGCAGCCCAGCGCAGTGACGTCATCCTGATACTGCTGGTAGGTCTGCTCGGTGACCTTGCGGATCGCCTCGTTCAGCGGCACGCCGGGATAGTCCCGCGCGGCGCGGACATTGATCTTGTCGTCGACGTCGGTGATGTTGCGGACATAGGTCACGTGGCCGGCGCCATAGCGATGGCGCAGCGCGCGGAACAGCACGTCGAAGACAATGGCCGCGCGGCCGTTGCCGATATGGGCGAAGTCGTAGACCGTCGGTCCGCAGGCATACATACGGACATTGTTGGCATCGAGCGGCACGAACGGCCGCTTCTCCCGGGTCAACGTATCGTAGAGGCGCAAATCCATGGGTACCCATCCCTTGCGGCCGGGCGTCCAGTGATTCTCAGGGTGATTGAGAAAAGACGGCCTCAGCCAGCGAATCGCTAGCTCATAATCTCGCGGCAAATGCTGCAGATGGCGAGGTGGCCGTTCATGGTTCCACCATGTCTCATGGCCCCTTTATCGCGTCAAGGGGCTGTTTTCGGGCGCTTTGCAACGCGCCGGGCGCCGAAATCACGCCAACGCCCTCATGGTTAATCATTATTAAGGAATTGGGCGTATCCGGACGCCTACGGATTCCCCGCCATTTTGACCGGTGCACCATGCGGCCCTTTTCAGCATTGATTGCCTGCACGCTCTTCCTTGTCCCGTCCGCCCTCGTCCCCACGGCCGCGTCGGCCGACAGCCGCGTCTTCATCGTCGCCAACCAGGCCGACGGCTACGGCATCGACCAGTGCCTCGCCCATGGTGACCGCTGCGGCGCGTCCGCCGCCCGCGCCTACTGCCGCTCACGGGATTTTGCGCAGGCCACCAATTACCGCCGCGTCGATCCCGACGAGATCACCGGCTCGGTTCCGCACGCCGCCAACGAGAAATGCACGGGCAACAGCTGCGGCGAATACGTCGCCATCACCTGCCAGCGCTGAGCCAAGCTGCTGGACAGACGGGGTTATTGCCACACCGGCGCCCCGGAAACGACGTGACGCTGCCCCGAGAAAAGGCTATTGCAGCGGCCTTGCCTGCGCGCTTTGGCGTTGCTCGCCGCGCGGCGTCGTTTTAATGGCCGGATATGCCCAATAGCTCCCGTTTTCGCTTCTCCCGCTGGTTCTCGACTTGCGCCCTGTTGGCCGCAATCGCAATGCCCGCCACGGATGCCCTGGCGCAGGTACCGCCTGGCCCGCCCGGCCCGGCGCCCCAGGGCGCCCAGCCCAATCCGCAGGCCAATCCGATGTGCGTGCGGCTCGAGGGCCAATTGGCGGCGATCGATCGCGGCGGCGGCAGCGGTGATCCGGCCAAGGACGAGCAGATCCGCCGCTATCAGGACGCGGCAACAAGGCAGCAGGGCGAACTCGATCGCGTGACCGCGCAGGCCCGGCGCATGGGCTGCGACAGCTCCGGGTTCTTCTCGCTGTTCAATAACAATTCGGCGCAGTGCGGACCGGTCAACAACCAGATCCAGCAGATGCGCGCCAATCTCGACCAGATGACCGCCAATCTCGAACGGCTGCGCTCCGGCGGGCTCGGCGGCGCCGACCGCGAGAACCAGCGCCGCTCGGTCTTGACCGCGCTGGCGCAGAACAATTGCGGCCCGCAATACGCCGCGGCGGCCTCGCGTGGCCCCGGCAATTTCATCGAGAACCTGTTCGGCGGCGGTGGCGGCGGCGCCAATCCGAATACGCCGCTGCCCCCGCCCGACGCGCAATATGGCGGGCAGTCCGGCACCTTCCGCACCGTCTGCGTGCGCACCTGCGACGGCGCCTATTTCCCGATTTCGTTCGCGACCTCGTCGGCGCGCTTTGCCGCCGACGAGCAGATCTGCAAGGCGCAGTGCCCGGCCGCGGAGGCCAGCCTGTTCGCCTACCGTAATCCAGGCGAAGACATCAACCAGGCGGTCTCGATCAGCGGCCAGTCCTACTCGTCGCTGCCGAACGCCTTCAAGTACCGCACCGAGTTCAATCCGTCCTGCTCCTGCAGGGCGGCCGGCCAGAGCTGGGCCGAGGCGTTGAAGGCCGTCGACGACCAGACGGCCGCTGCGCAGCAGGGCGACATCATCGTCACCGAGGAGAGCGCGCGGAAGATGCAGCAGCGCGCGCAGACCAAGGCTGCCGCCGGCAAGAAGGGCGCGCCCGCCGCTCAGCAGCCGCCGGCTG
>NZ_LGHK01000138.1 GCF_001908235.1 Bradyrhizobium sp. NAS96.2 | reverse complement strand
CCGCTCAAACCCCTTCAGCAGCCAGACCCATTCGGCGAGGTGTCCCGGCTCGACGCTGACCGGCGGGATCCGCGACCAGTCCTCCTCGAAATATTCGCTGAGGGTACGCGTCTGCTTGTCGTAGAGGCTCGCGAGGAACAGTGCGAAGAAGTCGCCGGCGCGGTTCTGGAACGACAAATCATGTGTCGCGTCGAAGCACGCGATCATCGCCTCGAACAGATGCATCTGCGGGTTCTGCCGGCGCGGCATCGACGGCGGGAGGCCCTCCTGGAAGCCGCCATGCGGCGAGCGCAGCTCGGTGTCGAGGAACGACAGCAGCGCGTCAATCTCGGCGCGAATCTGGGCGTCCTGGTCGAGGCCGTAGACGGTTGCCAGTGCGAGCAGCACGAAGGCATGGCCGTAGGTGTCGCGCAGCGGCTCGTGCACGCCGCCCTCCGGCGTCAGGCTGAAGACGAAGCCCGGCCGGCCATCCGGCGCCTTCGCCTTGGCCAGCAGGTAATCCAGCCCCTTCAGCGCGATCGCGCGGCCTTCGGGATACCAGCCCATCTGGGCCGCCTTGGCGTAGCAATAGATCTGGCGCGCCTGCACCAGGAGGCGGCGCGGGGCGGCACGATCGGGACTGCCGTCCGCATGCAGCCGGTCGACGAAGCCGCCAGCCGTGCCGTCCCACCCCGTGGTCGACCACAGCGGCAACGCCTGGTCGATGATCCGACGCTTCAACCTCGCGACGACGTCGGCGGCCCCGTCCGCCGTAACGCTCTCTGCCTCAGCCATCGTGCTTCCTGGAACCGTCCCAATGTCAGCGCTCACCGTCTGATAGCACGGGCGGACCGGCACGCCACCTGCGCAAATCCCCTCAAGGACCTGCCATGACCGACCATTACGACGCCCTTGAAACGCGCGATCCGGCCGCCCGCGAGGCCGCACTGTTCGCCCGGCTGCCGGAGGTGCTGCGCAAGGCGATGGCGGCGCCCGCCTATACCAATCTGCTGCGGGGCACCGATCCCGCATCCATCACCAGCCGGGAGGCCTTGGCGGGGCTGCCGGTGCTGCGCAAGTCGGAACTGCCGGCCCTGCACAAGGCTGCCCCACCGTTCGGCGGCTTCGTGGCTGATGCGCCCGGCTCGTTCGCCCGGCTGTTCACCTCGCCCGGACCGATCTTCGAGCCCGAAGGCCGCCAGACGGACCCCTGGCGCGGCGCGCGGGCGCTGTATGCGGCGGGCTTCCGCGAGGGGGACGTGGTGCTGAACACCTTCAGCTATCACCTCACCCCCGGCGGCTTCATCTTCGATGCCTCCGCGCGGGCGCTCGGCTGCGCCGTGATCCCCGCCGGCCCCGGCAACACCGAGCAGCAATTCGAGCTGATCGAGGCCTATCGCCCGGTCGGCTATAGCGGCACGCCTGATTTCCTGAAGATCCTGCTCGACGCCGCCGCTAACGCAGGCCGCGACGTGTCCTCGATCAAGCGCGCTTTGGTCTCGGGCGCGGCCTTTCCAAAATCGCTGCAGGAGGAGATGAAGGCGCGCGGCGTCGAGGCCTACCAGGCCTTCGGCACGGCCGATCTCGGCCTGATCGCGTTCGAGACCCCGGCGCGCGAAGGAATGACGGTCAATGAGGAGCTGATCCTGGAGATCGTCAAGCCCGGCACCGGCGATCCCGTTGCGCCGGGCGACGTCGGCGAGATCGTGGTGACCTCGCTCGATCCGCATCATCCCTGGATTCGCCTCGCGCTCGGGGACCTGACCGCCGCCCTGCCCGATGCGAGCCCGTGCGGACGCACCAATATGCGCATCAAGGGCTGGATGGGCCGCGCCGACCAGACCACCAAGGTCAAGGGCATGTTCGTGCGCCCCGAGCAGATCGCGGAAATCGGCAAGCGCCATCCTGAGCTTGGACGGCTGCGCCTTGTCGTCACGCGCGCCGGCGAGGCCGATGCGATGACGCTGCGGGCTGAATGTGCGTCAGCGCCGGATGCCCTGCGGGACGAAGTCGCGACAACACTGCGTGCCGTGACAAAGCTCGGCGGCACCGTCGAACTCGTCGGCGCAGGCTCGCTGCCGAACGACGGCAAGGTGATTGCGGACGAGCGGTAGGCCGACCGCCCCGCCGTGCGGTCCGGTCTACGTTGTCCCGCGCGGCATTGTGAACTATTGAGCTGGCTCATGCCTCGTGGCGACGGGATCATCACCTCATGAGCAGCGCTTGCGGAGATCAGCCGCGAAGGCCGGCGGTTTTCTTCGATCGGGACGGCGTCCTGAACCGGGACATCGGCTACCTGTTCGAGAGCCACAGGCTGATCTGGATCGAGGGCGCGCGCGAGGCCGTGAAGGCCGTCAACGACATGGGCTATTTTGCGTTTGTCGTGACCAATCAGTCGGGCGTCGCACGGGGCCTCTATGAGGAGGCGCACGTCCAGCAACTTCACGACTGGATGGCCGCCGAGTTCGGCAAGATAGGCGCGCATATCGACGCCTTCGAGTATTGCCCGTTCCATCCTGACGGGATCGTGGAACGGTATCGGCAGGTCAGCCATCGCCGCAAGCCGTCGCCCGGCATGATCACCGATCTGCTGGAACGCTTTCCGGTCGACGTTGAACGAAGCCTTCTGGTCGGTGATCAGCCGACCGACCTCGAGGCTGCACGCGCAGCGGGCCTGAAGGGCTACCTGTTCCCGGGCCCCAATCTGGAGCTGTTCCTGAGGCCCCTGCTGCAGCGAAGCTGAGCCCCGCGCAGCAGCGCGAGGCCACGATCGCAATCAGAATTTCCGAACCAGGTCGATCACCTCGTCCTGCTGCTGGCGCGTGATCTCGGCGAAGATCGGCAACGAGAGGATCTGGCCCTGATCGCGATGGGCGTTGGGAAACTGCCCTGGCCGGTGGCCGAACCGCGCATAGGCCGGCAGGAACGGCAGCGCGGTGGGGTAGTTGATCGCGGTCTGCACGCCATTGGCATTCAGATGCGCGGCGAGCGCGTCGCGGCGCGGATGCCGGATCGTGTAGAGGTGGTAGACGTGGCTGCGCGCCGGCGCGACCTCGGGCACCACGACGTCCTCGATCTGGTTAAGGCCGGCATCGTAGACCTCGGCTGCGGCCTGGCGGGCCTCGGTCCACGCTTCGAGATGCGGCAGCTTCGCTGAAAGGATCGCGGCCTGCATGCCGTCGAGCCGGCTGTTGACGCCCTCGATATGGTGCTGGTGCTTCACCAGCCCGCCATGGCGCGCCAGCATGGCCATCTGCTCGGCGAGTGCCTTGTCGTTGGTGACGACCGCCCCGGCATCGCCCATCGCGCCGAGATTCTTGCCGGGATAGAACGAATAGGTCGCGGCCTCGCCGAACGTGCCGACCATGCGGCCCTTGTAGCGCGCGAGATGGGCCTGGGCGCAATCCTCGATCACCCAGAGCTCGTGCTTCTGCGCGATCGCCATGATGGCATCCATGTCCGCCGGCTGGCCGTACAGATGCACCGGGATGATGCCGACCGTGCGTGGCGTGATCGCGGCTTCGATCGCCGCCGGATCGATCGTGAACGTCGCGTCATCGGTGTCGCAGAACACGACGGTGGCGCCGGAATGGGTGATCATCGCCGCGGTCGAGATCCAGGAATGCGCCGTCGTGATCACCTCGTCGCCCGGCTGTACCTTCAGCGCGCGCATGGCGAGGTAAAGCGCGTCGGTGCCGTTGGCGCAGGATACGCAGTGCGCGACCTCCGCGGCTGCGGCGAACTCGCGCTCGAAGGCGTCGACATAGCTGCCGCGGATGAAGGCGTTGTCGCGGATCACGCCGGCGATCGCAGCATCGATCTCGCTCTTGATGGACTGGTACTGCAGTTGCAGGTCGGCAAACGGCACGGCCATCGATATTCCCCTGTTGCCCTATTGGCTCGCCAGCAACCGGCGCGCCGGATTGCCGGCATAGGTGCCGGGCGTCGTGATGTCCTTGGTCACAACAGATCCCGCGCCGATCACGACGTCGTCGGCGATCCGCACCGGCATGATCGTGGCGTTGGAGCCGATCGACACCCGGTTGCCGATCACGGTCTCGCGCCACAGTTCCTTGCGTCCGCGCGCCGGGCCGCCGGTTGCGAACGTGTCGTTGACGAACATCACACCGTGCCCGACGAAGCAGTCCTCACCGATGGTGACGAGCTCGCAGATGAAGGCGTGCGATTGCACGCGGGTGCGCGCCCCGACGACCACGCCCTTCTGGATCTCGGTGAAAGGCCCGACGAAGCAGTCGTCGCCCAGCTTGCAGCCGTAGAGATTGCAGGGTTCGACGATCTTGACACGCTCGCCGAACGCGACATCGCGCACGCTGGCCTGATGCACTTCCGGCTGGTTCACGAAACCACACCCAGCCGGCTCAACCGCGGCGTGAAGCGCAGCGCAACCTCCTCGCCGGTCTCGATCGATTCATAGAGCGCCGAGATCAGCTCAAGGCTCTTGCGGCCCTCGAGCCCGTCGACCAGCGCGGCGCGCTGGTTCTCCAGGCAGTCGACCACGTGATGATAATAGGCCTGATGGCCGAAGCCGTAGACGTTGGGCGGGTTGACCGAGAACTTCTCCACGACGTCCTTGTCCGACGGCAGCTCGTCGACAAAGCGCCAATGCCGGATCTGGTTGACGGCGAAACCGGAAATCTCGACGGTGCCCTTTTCGCCGAGGATCGACAGCGAGCCTTCGAGATCGGTCGGGCGCGCCGCAGTGGTCGCCTCGATGATCCCGAGCGCGCCGTTGCGGAACTTCAGCGTCGCGACGGCGGTGTCCTCGGTTTCGATGTTGGCCAGCGCAGTCGTCGCGCGCGCGTGCACGCTCACCACGTCGCCGAAGAACCACTCCAGCATATCGACATGGTGGCTCGCCTGATTGGTCAGCACGCCGCCGTCATAGGCCCAGGTGCCGCGCCAAGCGTCCTGATCATAATAGGCCTGATCGCGGCACCAGCGCACCCGCACCGTCCCCAGGATGAGCTTGCCGAAGCGGCCCGCATCGAGCGCCTCGCGGGCCTTGACCACCGGCACGTTGAAGCGGTTCTGCTTGACGATGAACATCTTCACGCCGGCCTGATCGCAGGCCCGGATCATGTCGTCGGCGTCCTGCAGCCGCAGCGCCATCGGCTTCTCGACCACGATGTGCTTGCCGGCTTTGGCGCAGGCGATCACATGTGCGGGATGCAGCCCGCTTGGGGTCAGCACGGCAACCGCGTCGATATCCTTGCGCGCCAGGAATTCGTCCATGTCGTAATGCGCCGGAACGCCAAACTTCCCGGCAACCGCATCCGCCCGCGCGCGGATCGGATCGCAGACCGCGACCAGGCTTGCTCCCTCGATGTGATTGCCACCCAGAAGGTCGGAATGACGCTTGGCGATACGCCCGCATCCGAGCAGGCCAAATCTGATCATGCAACAGGCCCTGTCTTGTCTCGCGGCCGACCGTTGCAGCCAGCCGAAAAGCCGAGGGAACAGCGGCCTTGCGAGCCGCACGATAGCGTTCCATTTCCCAGAAAACTCGGGTTAACGCAAGGCCATGCGATCGGGTGAGGACGATCCGATCTGGGCCACCCGTACCCGAAACGCGCGCCTCGATATATCATCGTGACCGGGGAGCTTCGGGTTGAAAATCCCCCAAACGGCCCAGCGGAGCCGCAGCGGGAGAATTCGAAGACACCGCATTCGGGCAGCGAGACCACATCACGGAGATTGCCGCGCCCGGAGGCGTCGCTGCGGCAACTGAAATTTGTGTTATTGGGCGGGAACAATAGAATGCCATATGGGCATCATTCTTGTCGTCCTATCAGCGCCGTGCCATGTCCCTGGGTCCATGAGGCGACATCGGGTGACAATCGCGTGGGCTTAGTCTGCCGAATACGATAACCACCAACGAGACGGTCCAAACGCACAGCCCGACACGGCGGCAAATGAGAATGAACGATCGCGTTATTCAGATGGAGCCCGGTCTCGGTTGGCGCCAGGCCAGGCTTGCCTTGCTCGCCTATGCCCACATCGTTGTTTGCGCGGTTTCGCTGTACTGCATCACGATCACCAACTCCTTCCCGGGCGTCATCGGTTTCGACAAGTCGCATTTGGCGGCTGCAATCCTGAACGTGGTCGCGTTCAGCCCGGTCGTGATCCTGTTCGCAATCGGACGTTTCAGCTTTGGCTATCTCGTCGGCTTCTACTTCTACATGATGGTGCTGGGATATCTCTGGCTCATCGAATTTTCGGTGCTCGATTACGATCACCGCCTGGCGCTTGCCTCGATCGTGCTCTCAGCCCTGGCATTCCTCGCCCCCGCGGTGTTCATCACCACCCCGCTGCGGCAGGCCGTCGTGATGCCGGCCCGCGCGTTTTACATGATGCCTTCCGTCATCCTGATCGGCTCAGCCGCCATCATCGGTATCGGCTCTCTGTACAACCTCAAGCTGGTCAACCTCTCCGAGATGTACAAATATCGCGCGGAGGTGGCGTTGCCCGGCGTCCTGCAGTACGCCGTCTGGATCGTCTCGAACGCCCTGTTGCCGCTCGCCTTTGCCTGCTTCGTCACCAGCAAGCGGATCTGGCAGGCAGGGATCGCCCTGCTCCTGATGCTTCTGTTCTACCCGATCATGCTGACCAAGATGGCGCTGTTTGCTCCGGTCTGGCTGCTGTTTCTCGCCCTCGTCTGCAAGCTGGTGGTCGAGGCCAGGATGGCGACGATCCTGTCGTTTTTCCTGCCTGTCCTGATCGGCGTGATCTTGTTCGTCCTGGTCAAGGCCGAGGTGTTTCCGCTCACGCCCGGATTGGTCTATTTCGGCACCGTCAACACCAGGATGGTTGCGATCCCGTCGCTCGCCCTCGAAATCTACAACAACTACTTCTCAGCGCACCCGCTGACCCATTTCTGCCAGATCAACGTGCTGAAGCTCGTGATGCCATGCGCCTACAACGAGCCGATATGGGCCGTCATGGCCAGATCCTACGATCTCGGCTCCTTCAATGCTTCGCTGTTCGCCACCGAAGGGGTCGCTTCGGTCGGCCTCGTGCTTGCACCGCTGTCCGCGCTGGGCTGCGGGCTGATCATTGCTCTCGGCAACCGCCTGTCGGCCGGCTTGCCGTCGCAATTTGTGCTGCTATCCGCCGGGCTGCTCCCCCAGGTGCTCCTCAACGTACCGCTTTCGACGGCTTTGCTGACCAACGGCACCGGGCTGCTGTTCCTGCTCTGGTACATTGCGCCGCGATCGGCCTTCGACCAGGCGCCGAAGGCCGCTTTGAGCGAAAACCTGCCGGCGGCAAGCGCCAGCTAGTCGGCGCTCAAAAGTCCGCCGGTCATCCGTTCACAGCGATTGTCCGGCGGAAAGCTCGCGAGATCGCCTACGCGCGAATGATATTGTCTGCCGGCTGAGGAAACTTTCCACGGCAGTCGACGAGCAGCGGGGCATGCTTGCCGAGCAGTTGATAGTCGAACTTGTCATGGTCCGTCGCAAGGAGGACGCAGTCGAAGCCCCGCAAATTGTCCTCAGTGAGCGCGACGCTCGACAGGTCGAACGAGTGCGCGCGCATCTTCGGGAACGCGGGAACGTGCGGATCGCTGTAGGCGACCTTGGCGCCGAGGTCGCGCAGCTTCTCCATCAAGAGCACCGAAGGCGACTCGCGAACGTCGTCGACATTCTTCTTGTAGGCAATGCCGAGCACAAGGACCGAGCTGCCGCTGATCGACTTGTGTCGCTGATTGAGGGCCAGCGAGATCTTCGACACGACGTAGTCCGGCATCGAGGAATTGATCTCTCCGGCGAGCTCGATGAAGCGCGTGTGCATGCCATATTCCCGCGCCTTCCAGGTCAGATAGAACGGGTCGATCGGAATGCAATGCCCGCCGATGCCGGGACCGGGATAGTACGGAACAAATCCGAACGGCTTGGTTGCCGCCGCGCGGATCACCTCGTGAATGTCGATCCCCATCTTGTCGGCGACCATCTTCATCTCGTTGACGAGACCGATGTTCACCGAGCGATGGATGTTCTCCAGCAGCTTGGTCAGCTCGGCGGCCTGTGTCGAGCTCACCGGAACGACCTTGTCGATCACCTGGCGATACAGGGCGATGCCGGCCTCGAGACACGCCGGCGTGCAGCCGCCGCACACCTTTGGGATCGACCGGGTCGAGAAGTTCTGGTTGCCGGGATCTTCGCGTTCCGGCGAAAACACAAGAAACACGTCATTGCCCACGCTGAAGCCGCGCTTTTCGATACGCGGCTTCAACTCCTCCTCGGTCGTGCCGGGATAGGTCGTGCTCTCGAGCGACAGCACCATGCCTGGATGCAGACACGGCAGCAGCGACTCCGTCGTGTCCAGCACGAAGCTGAGATCGGGCTCGCGGTACTTGTTGAGCGGCGTCGGAACGCAAAGGATGAGCGCATCGACCTCGCGCGCGCGCGAGAAATTGGTCGTCGGCTCGAACCCAAGCTCCGTCGCATTGCGGATGCTGGCGCTCGTAATATGCTCGATGTAGGACCGGCCTGCGCGAAGCGCGTCGACCTTGGTCTGGTCGATATCAAAGCCGATCACCTTGTAGCCGACTTCGCAGTAGCGAAGCATCAAGGGCAGGCCGACATAGCCCAAACCGACGATGCCGATCTTGGCCGTTCTCTCGTTGAGCTTCGCGATCAATTCGGTGTTCATTTTAACACTCGTACGGGGTTGTTACGGATAACCGGCCTGAAAAGCATCCAATTCGGCCTCTGATAGCGCCATAGTTGCAAAGCCACAACCCCGGAAGCCATCCTGGAGGCCTCATCCGGCGCCGTGGCGCGAATCCAGGCGGGACTTTCACTTGCTCTTGCGGCGCCCCCGACCGCAGCGCCCACCGGCAAGTCTACTGTGGGCCGCCGGAGCTCAACAAGCGCGTGACTTCGTAGGCGGCACGACCGGTGCCATACTCGTCGATATCGCGCTGAACGGAATGCGTTGACTGCTTCCAGAGCCGGTTCCACCCGTGCGTGACCGTCTCGGTCCACTCGGTCTCGTCGCGCAACGTGATGCACGGAACGCGATGGAAATAGGCCTCCTTCTGCACCCCTCCCGAGTCCGTATAGACTTCGACGGCGTTGTGCAGAAGCTTTGCCATATCGAGGTAACCGACCGGATCGATGACCTTCAAACCGCCCAGATCGACCCCCAAAGCCGAGGCCGCCTGTCGGGTGCGCGGGTGCAGCGGAAGGACAACGGGAAATTTCCGCGACCGATCCTGCAAGAACTGCACGACTGCGAGAAGCTGCTGCCGGTCGCCCGTATTCTCGGCGCGATGGATCGTAGCGAGCGCAAAGGTCTTCGGGGCGAGCCCGAGATTGGTCAGTATCGTCGAGCTCTTCTCTGCCTTGCCGGTCACGAACAAGGTCGCATCGTACATGACGTCACCGACGTGATGGACGCCGGTGGTCACGCCTTCGGCAGCGAGATTGGCGACGGCCGTTGCCGTCGGACAAAGGTGCAGAGCGGAGAGATGATCCGTTACCAGCCGGTTGATCTCCTCCGGCATGCGGCGGTTGAACGATCGAAGCCCCGCCTCGACATGCGCGACCGGAATGTGCAACTTCGACGCCGCGAGAGAGCCGGCCAGCGTCGAATTGGTGTCGCCGTAGACAACGACCCAATCCGGCTTCTCCGCGAGCAAGATCGGCTCGATCGCCATCAGCATGCGTCCCGTCATATCGCCATGGCCGCCGCCATGGATGTCGAGATGATGCCGAGGCCGCGGGATGTCCAGCTCTTCGAAGAAAACATCGGACATGTTCGGATCAAAATGCTGACCGGTATGCACCATCACTTCCGAGAGACCATCGGTCTCGCGGATCGCGCGGCTGACGGCCGCGGCCTTGATGAACTGCGGCCGGGCACCAACGATGGTCAATATCTTCAGCGCCATTGGCTTTACGAGCGGTGTTGAGATTCGGCCGGACGATGATCCGGCACATCGAGGGAACTTGCTGATATCGTCCTTTGGAGCCCGTCCTTGAACTGCACAAACCGCCGCAACTCCAAACGAGATGCGAGACGGCTCAGATCAGGGACGATGTCGGCGGGAGGCGTGTTCGTGTTCACGATCTCGAACTTCGGCTCGACGCCGAGCTGCTGACCGATCATGTTCGCGATCTGGCGGATCGAGAGCATTTCGGAGGCTGCCACGTTCAGCGTATCCGTCCATGACGAAGCAATGCTTGCGAGAATGACTTCGACGATGTCGTCGATGAAGGTGGGAGCGAGGCGAATCCCTTCCGTGCTACCCGAGAGCTGAATTGCCGCGCCGTCCCGGATCCTGCGGATCAGCTGCGGAATCAGTCTGTCGTGTTGACCCGGACCGTACGGGAAGAACAACCTCAGAGTATTCACGGAAAAAATGCTGGAAAACGGCTTCGCGACAATTTCAGAAGCAAGCTTGCTTGCGCCGAGGAATCCGGAAGGCGCCAAGGCGGCATCCTCACGCAGAACTCCCGTAAACGGCTCGTACACCGCCCCCGACGACAGCAAGCAGAAGTGCTTGGCCGCCGCCTGAGCCGCCCAATCCAGCAGTCGCATTGTCATGTTCACGTTGACGTCGAACATCTCGCGCGAATCCGCCGGAAAGCTGCGGTAGCGGCGCGATTGAGCGGCATGAACGACGACATCGATCGTCTTTGGGAAACTGGCCTGGTCGATCGGCGTCGTTCCGTCCCAAGCCACCTTCGTTCCGAAGGCGATCGACGTTCCCGGCCGGCAAACGCAGTAGAGCTCGTGTCCCTCGGCCACCAACCGAGGCCCGAGAGCAGAGCCGACAAACCCGGTACAGCCCGTCAATAATACCCGCATGCCCGTGTCAGACCGTTGGCTTCGTCAGCAAGACGGAGATCCCGTTCGGATTGGAGTCGTTGAAGGTATAGCTCTTCACTCCGAGTTCCTTCATCCAGCCCGCAACCTCGTCATCGCTGTGCTGCCAGGCGTTGTGCGGATGATACCAGTCGAAATTGACCATGTTGTTCGTTTCATAGTCGAATGCCTCGTTCCAGAAG
>NZ_LGHK01000137.1 GCF_001908235.1 Bradyrhizobium sp. NAS96.2 | reverse complement strand
CCAAGGCCACCGAGGCCGCACCGCAGGCGGTGCCGGGCTTCTGGGACCCGCGGCGCCGGCCGGATCGCCCCGATCTGTCGCGCCTCACGGTGATCCGCTTCCTGACCGAGACCGATTATCCGCCGTTCAATTTCACCGGCCCGGACGGCAATCCGGCCGGCTTCAATGTCGACCTGGCGCGTTCGCTCTGCGACGAGATCAAGGTCACCTGCACCATCCAGATGCGGCGCTTCGAGACCCTGATCGATGCGCTCGCCACCAACCGGGGCGACGCCATCATCGCGTCGATGGCGGTGACGCCGCAGCTGCGCGCCAAGGTCGATTTCACCGATCCCTATTACCGCGCGCCGGCGCGCTTCGTGTCGCGGCGCGACAATGTGATGCCGGAAATCCGTCCCGAGTATCTCGAGGGCAAGAAGGTCGGCGTGATCGCCGGCACCTCGCACGAGGCCTACCTCAAGGCGATGTTCACCGACGCCGAAATCCATTCCTATCCGGATAACGACACGCTGCGCGCTGCGCTGCGCCGCGGCGAGGTCGATTTCATCTTTGGCGATGCGATCTCGCTCGCGTTCTGGATCAATGGCACCGATTCCGCCGAATGCTGTGCGTTTTCCGGCGGCCCCTTCGTCGAGAGCCGCTATTTCGGCGAGGGCGTCGGCATCGCCGTGCGCAAGGGCAACGACCTGCTGCGGCAGTCGCTGAACTGGGCGCTGTTCCGGATCTGGGAAAAAGGCCGCTTCACCGACCTGTGGCTGCGCTATTTCTCGATCAGCCCGTTCTGACGCTGAGGTCTTCACCTCTCCCCGCAAGAGCGGGGCGAGGGAGCGCAGTTTTGCATTTTGCCGCGAAAGCGTTAGTTTTCGCGACCTTTTTGGAGAAAGCCTGAAGAATGTCCGTGATTGATCTTGCTGCCAGCCCGAGCGACCTGCGCGCGCTCGCCGAACAATCCAACGCCTGGCCGTTCGAGCAGGCGAAAGCGATTGTGGCGCGGCTCAAGAAAAATCCGAAGGACGAGGTGCTGTTCGAGACCGGCTACGGTCCCTCGGGCCTGCCGCATATCGGCACCTTCGGCGAGGTCGCGCGCACCACGATGGTGCGCCACGCCTTCCGCGTGCTCACCGAGGACAAGATCAAGACGCGCCTGCTCGCGTTCTCGGACGACATGGACGGCCTGCGCAAGGTGCCGGACAACGTGCCGAACAAGGAGCTGCTGCAACAGCATCTCGGCAAGCCGCTGACCAAGGTGCCCGATCCGTTCGGCACCCATCCGAGCTTCGGCCAGCACAACAATGCCCGGCTGCGCGCCTTCCTCGATCAGTTCGGCTTCGATTACGAATTCGCGAGCTCCACCGAGTATTACACCTCGGGCCGGTTCGATGCCGCGCTGCTGCGCATGCTGGAGCGGATCGAAAAGGTGATGGCGATCATGCTGCCGTCGCTGCGCGAGGAACGGGCGGCGAGCTACTCGCCGTTCCTGCCGATCTGTCCGCGCACCGGCCTTGTGCTCTACGTGCCGGTGACGGCGCATGACGCCAAGGCCGGGACGATTTCGTACGAGGATCCCGACACCAAGGAGAGCGTCACCGTTCCGGTCACCGGCGGCCGCTGCAAGCTGCAATGGAAGCCGGACTGGGCGATGCGCTGGTACGCGCTCGGCGTCGACTATGAAATGGCCGGCAAGGACCTGATCGATTCGGTGAAGCTGTCCGCCAAGATCTGCTCGGCGCTTGGCGGCACGCCGCCCGAAGGCTTCAACTACGAGCTGTTCCTCGACGAGAAGGGCCAGAAGATCTCGAAGTCGAAGGGCAATGGCCTGACGATCGACGAATGGCTGCGCTACGCCTCGCCGGATTCGCTGTCGCTGTTCATGTATCGCGAGCCGAAGGCGGCGAAGCGGCTCTATTTCGACGTCATCCCGCGCAATGTCGACGACTACCAGCAGTTCCTCGACGGCTTCACCCGGCAGGAGGCGCGGCAGCAGCTGCAAAATCCGGTCTGGCATATCCACTCCGGCGAGCCGCCGCAGGCCGACATGCCCGTCACCTTCCAGCTCTTGCTGACGCTGGTGTCGTCGTCGAACGCGGAGAACGCCGAGACGCTGTGGGGCTTCATCGGCCGCTATCGGCCGGGCGTGACGCCGCAGACTCACCCGAAGCTCGACGCGATGGTCGGCTACGCCATCAACTATTATCGCGACTTCGTGGCGCCGACCAAGCAGTTCCGCGAACCGACCGAGGGTGAACGCGCCGCGCTGCAGGATCTGCGCGATGCGCTCGCCAACATGCCGGCAAGCGCGACCGCGGAAGACATCCAGAACGTGGTCTACGAGATCGGCCGCCGCGAGCCGTTCCTCGACATGGTCAAGAAGGGCAAGGACGGCCGCCCCGGCGTCTCGCTCGACTGGTTCAACATGCTCTACCAGGTGCTGCTCGGCCAGGAGAAAGGCCCGCGCTTCGGCTCCTTCGTCGCGGTGTACGGCGTGCAGAACGCGGTCAACATGATCGACGGCGCGCTGGCGCGATCGTCGTAGTTTGAAGAACGCGTAGCCCGGATGGAGCGAAGCGAAATCCGGGGACCATCTCCCAACGGCCTCAGGCGCCCCGGATTGCGCTCCGCTCCATCCGGGCTACGGCTGCGGCGCTAGGCCGCAAAAACCAGATGGCTGATCCCCGGCATTTCACCGGAGCCCCGCGGCCGGATTGCGCTACACTCGCGCCCATAAAATCAGCACGGCCTCCGCCGAGCGGCCGGCACAGATGGGAGCATGCGCATGCAGTTCAGGGTTTCGCCGACATCGCTGCAGGACAGTTCGAGCGCCGAGGAATGGCAGGCGCGGGTCGATCTCGCGGCAGCGCATCGGCTCGCTTACATCCACGGCTTTTCGGAAGGCATCTTCAACCATCTCACCTTCGTGGTTCCCGGCCACAGCGACCGCTACTACCAGATCCCGTTCGGCATGCACTGGTCGGAGGTGACGGCGTCGTCCTTCATGGAAGTCGGCATCGACGATGCCGAGGTGAAGCGCGGCGAGGGCGAGGTCGAGCGCTCCTGCTATTGCATCCATGCGCCGATCCACAAGGCGCTGCCGCAGGCCAAGGCCGTGTTCCACACCCATATGCCGTATGCCAGCGCGCTGACGCGGCTCGAGGATCCGCGCATCAAGGAGATCGGGCAGACCGAGGTCGGGCTGTCGGAAGCCATCGCCTACGACGATCTCTACACCGGCCCCGCGCTCGATCCCGAGGAAGGCGCGCGGCTCGCCAGGGTGATCGGCAACAAGACCATTTTGTTCATGGCCAATCACGGCATCTCGACCGTCGGCGAGACCGTGGCCGATGCCTATGACCGGCTCTATTACATCGAGCGCGCCGCGCAGGTGCAGATCTACGCGATGTGGACCCAGCAGCCGCTCAAGCAATTGCCGCAGCATGTGGTGGAGAAGACCAAGCGTGATTTCCGCGACGATCACCTCTACAAGGGCCCGAGCCCGTCGCAGCGGCATTTCGATGCGCTGAAGCGGATGCTGGACCGCAAGGAGCCGGACTACGCGACGTAAAGGGCGTTGCGAACGTACCGCAACCTCCGCTGTCGTCCCGGCGAAAGCCGGGACCCATAAGCACAGGATCGTGTTGTTAGAGCAGGCTGTGGCCCCAGCGTGCTCAAGCATAATGAGCGGTGGTTATGGGTCCCGGCCTGCGCCGGGACGACACTGATTTTGTGGCGATCGACCCGCATCGCAATCTCCGCCGTCGTCCCGGCGAAGGCCGGGACCCATCACCACAGGGTTGGGTTGTTTGAGCAGGGCTGCGGCCTCAGCGTGCCCAAGCATAATGAGCGGTGGTTATGGGTCCCGGCCTACGCCGGGACGACGATGGTGGTGACTGCATCGCCTGCTACTGGCTCGCCCACACCACGCGTGCGATCCAGGCCACCTCCTCGGCATCGAGCATGCGGTCGGGGTGCTCCGGATTGAGCGATGCGAGCTCCAGCACCTTGCCGGTGCGCCGCTTCAATTCCTTCACCATCACCTCGCCGCCGGTGGTGCGCACCACGACGCGGTCGCCGCGGCGGATCGCGGTCGCGGGTGACACCACGATGATGTCGCCTTCGCGATAGGCCGGCTTCATCGAGTCGCCCTCGATCTCCAGCGCATAGGCGTGCTCGTCGGTGGCCGCCGGCAGCGCCACTTCGTCCCAGCCCTTGCCGGCGGGAAAGCCTGAGTCGTCGAAATAGCCGCCGGCGCCGGCCTGCGCGAAGCCGAGCAACGGCACCGACTGGCCGCCGCGCGGGGCATCGCCGAGCAACTGCACGAACGTCTCCATGCTGGCGTTGCTCGCGGCAAGCGCCTTGGAGAGCGATTCGGTCGACGGCCAGCGCTCGCGCCCGTCGCCGGTCACGCGCTTGGACTTGTTGAAGGTGGTGGGATCGAGACCGGACTGCTTGGCAAGGCCGGACGGCGACAGGCCGGCACGTTCGGCGAGCCGGTCGAGCGCGGCCCAGACCTGAGCGTGGGTCAGCGGTCGCGCGGCTTTGGGCTGTTTGGCCATCGAGGACATCCCGGATGGTAGGAATTATTGCCTGAAACTTCGATTTTCGCAAATCTGCCGCCGGATGTGGCACGGCACCGCTTGAGTTGCGCCGCTACCGCCGATACGGTCCCTCGCTCGCCACATGGCGTCTGGGGCATTTCCCCTCAAATCCGGATAAAACCCCAAGAGACTCAAGGACAAAAGGGAAGGCCGGGCCGTGCCCATGATCTATAAAATCACCCCCGCTTCGGCCTGGCGCGAGGCCGAGCGGCAGGGCGTGTACCGGGGCAGTGCGGACGACAATCGCGACGGCTTCATCCATTTTTCTACCGCCTCCCAGGTGGCCGAGACCGCGCGCAAGCACTACCACGGGCAAACCGGCCTGTTCCTGGTTGCGGTCGATGCCGCTGCGCTCGGCGACGCCTTGCGCTGGGAACGGTCGCGCAATGACGAGCTGTTCCCGCATCTCTACGGCGAACTCGACCTCGGCGCGGTCACCGAAATCCTCGACCTGCGCGCGCGCTCCGACGGCGGCCACGACGTTCCGGAGCTCAAGCCGTGATCCGTGCCTTCGACGCCTTCTCGCTGCCGCTGCTGCGCTGGTTCGATCCCGAAGATGCCCATCGCATGGCGATCCAGGGCCTGAAGCTGCTGCCGCCGATCCGGCAGCGGCCGGATGACCCCAAGCTCGCGGTGCGCGCCTTCGGGCTGAATTTTCCGAATCCGATCGGCATGGCGGCAGGCTTTGACAAGAGTGCCGAGGTGCCCGACGCGCTGCTGCGGCTCGGCTTCGGCTTTGTCGAGATCGGCTCGGTGACGCCGAAGCCGCAGGCCGGCAATCCGCGGCCGCGGCTGTTTCGCCTCGAGCGCGACGAGGCCGTGATCAACCGCATGGGCTTCAACAATGACGGCGCGGAAGCGGTGCTGCGTCGGCTTGCCGCGCGCGCCGGCGGTGGCGGCATCGTCGGCGTCAATGTCGGGGCCAACAAGGATTCGCCGGACCGCACTGCCGATTATGTGAAGCTGATCGAGACCTTCGCGCCGGTCGCCAGCTATTTCACCGTCAACGTCTCCTCGCCGAATACGCCGGGCCTGCGCAATCTGCAGCAATCGGCGGCACTCGACGATCTGCTGGCGCGGGTGATCGATACCCGCGAGCGCGTGCGCAAGAACGCGGGCGATTCGCCGGTGCTGTTGAAGATCGCGCCGGACCTCAGCCTCGCCGAGCTCGACGACGTCGTGCACGTCGCCCGCTCGCGGCGCGTCGACGGCATGATCGTCGCCAACACCACGCTGGCGCGGCCCTCGACCTTGCGCGAGGAGAATCGTGCCAAAGAGCAGGGCGGCCTGTCAGGCCGTCCGCTGTTCCGGCTGTCGACGCGGATGGTCGCCGAGACCTATGTCCGCGTCGAAGGCGCGTTTCCCTTGATCGGCGTCGGCGGCATCGATAGCGGCGGCGCTGCGCTGATCAAGATCCGTGCCGGCGCCAGCCTGATCCAGCTCTATTCCTCGCTCGTCTACAAGGGCATCGGCCTGGTCGACGACATCAAGCGCGATCTGTCCTCGACGTTGCTCCGCACGGGGCGCGACTCGCTGTCGGAGATTGTCGGCGCCGATGCCGCGACGATCACGGCCGAGGACTGGCCGGTGAGGTAGGTGCCCGTAGCCCGGATGGAGCGCAGCGCAATCCGGGACGGCGTCACCGCGGGCAAGAACCCCGGATTTCGCTTCGCTGCATCCGGGCTACGACGACTACGCGGCCTTGAACGTCTTCCGCAGCATCGCCGGATAGCGCAGGCCCTGCAGGCCGCCGCGTGCGACGTAGAAGCCGAGCAGCGCGATCCACAGGCCGGTGTTGCCGTATCCGCTCAGCACCCACCAGGCGGCGAGGAAGATCGCCAGCGAAGCCAGCATCAGATTGCGCATCTCGCGCGCCCAGGTCGCGCCGACATAGATGCCGTCGAAGCCGAACGCGAACACGCCGGGCAGCGGTGCCAGGATCACGAACGGCAGGAAGTCGCGCGCATAGCGGCGCACGTCGTCACTGGTCGTCATCACATTGATCAGCGCCGGGCCGAACAGCGCGAACAGCACCGACACCACAAGCGCAAAGCCGATGCCCCACAGCAGCACCAGCCGGGTCGAGTCAGCGAAGCCGCGTCCGTCGCGCGCGCCGTACGCGCGGCCGCACAGCTGCTGCGCGGCGTTGGCGAGGCCGTCGAGGAAGAAGGCACTCACCAGCAGGAAGTTGTTCAGCACCGAATTCGCCGCCAGCGTGACGTCGCCCTCGCGTGCGCCCTTCGCGGTGAAGAACAGGAACACCACGATCAGCGCCGCGGTGCGCACCATAATGTCGCGGTTGACGGCGAGCATGCGCATCAGCTTGGCGCGATCGAACAGCGTCGCTGCGGGAACCGCAAAGCCGTCTTGCGAGATCCGCCATGCCACGACGATGCCGACGGCGAAGCCCGCAGTCTCGGCGAGCACGGCGGCGATCGCCGCACCGGCAATGCCGGCGCCATAGGCCTGCACCAGCAGCACGGTCGCAATCATGTTGATGATGTTGATCACGATCTGCAGCGCCAGCGCCAGATTGGCGCGCGCCTGCCCGACCAGCCAGCCGAGGATCACGTAATTGGCGAGCGCCAGCGGCGCCGACCAGATCCGTATCATGAAATAGGTTTTCGCCGCGCGCGTGACGCCCTCGCTGCCGCCCATCAGCTGGAACGTGATTGCGGCGAGCGGCACCTGCAGCGCGATCAACGCCGCACCGATCAGGCCGGCGACGATGAAGCCACGCACCAGGATGGCGGCATATTCCTGCGGCTCGCCCACGCCCTGCGCCTGCGCGGTGAAGGCCAGCGTGCTCATGCGCAGGAACGCGAACAGCCAGAACAGGCAGTCGAAGATCACCGAGGCCATCGCCACCCCGCCGAGCAGCGCGGCGTCGTCGAGGCGGCCGATCGCGGTGGTCGAGACGATACCGATCAGCGGCGTGGTCAGGTTGGCGACCATCGCGGGGCCGGCGATGGCGAACACCTGGCGGGTGGTGATCTTCGGGTGGATGGGTGCGTGCATGGCTACAGTTGCAAGGAATATACGCTTCTATCGCGTCATCCGTCGCGCAGCCATGCTGGAATTGTTCTCAGAGCAATGCGGTGGCGAGGGGGCTGGGCAGCCGACAAAGCAATTGCGTCGTCAGAACACCACGACCATGCCGTCGCTCGCTGCCGTATAGGGTAGCTCGTCAATGCGGCCCAGCATGTCGTCGCTCATATGAGTCAGCACCACTCGGCCTGCGTTGATGGCGGGCAGATGCGCTTCCAGCGTTTTCAGGCTGAGATGGTTCTTGACCATCTTGTCGTAGGAATAGGCTTCGGCGATGAAGAGATCGGCATTTTGCGCCGCCGGGATCAGCGCGTCAGTCCATTCGGTGTCGGCGCTGTAGCAGACCGTGCGGCCTTCCGCCTCGACGCGATAGGCGAGAAACGGCCCGCCGGATTCGCCATGCACCACCGGGTAGGGCGTCACGGTCACCTCGCCGAAGCTGCGCCGCTCCTGCGGCGTGAGCGTGACGACAGACAGATCGAAGCGCTGCTTGGTCCTGGAGGAATGCTCGAACATCACCTCCATCACCTCTGGCAATTTTGTTTCGATGCCTTCGGGACCTGCGATCACCAGCGGCCGGGTGCGGCGGGAGAATTGCGCGTCGAGCAGGAAGAACGGCAGGCCGGCGAAATGGTCGCCGTGGAAATGCGTGATCAGGATCAGGTCGATGGCATCGCGATTGATCTCGAGCCGCTTCAGCGCCGGCAGCGACGAGGCGCCGCAGTCGATCAGGAAATTGACGCTGATACCGCTGACATGGAAACAGGTGTTGAAGCGGCCGCCGGAGCCGAATGCATCGCCGCAGCCGACAAATTGCAATTTCATCGGCTGCGAGCTTTCTTATTGATCAGCGGCCGCGCGGCGCGCCGAACAGTCGCGACAGCAGCCAGATCGGGATCACGATCACGGCGCCGAGCAGGAAGTAGCGCCAGGCCCAGTTGATCGCGTCGAAGCCGAAATCCCAGAGGCTCTGGAACAGCCGGCGGATGCTGTAGAGAATGTTCCACGGGTCGAGGCCGATCGCGGCAAGCACGACGCCGACCAGGATCGAGAGCAGGATCAGCCGGAACGCCACCGAGAGCGGCGAGCCGCCGAGAAAGCGGTACAGGCCGTCGCTCTGGCCGCCGGCCGGCAAGTCCCTGATGTTATCTGGCATCGCTCTCTCCTGGCGGAATCGCCCGCATTATAAGTCACGGCGGTGCACATGGGAAACCCGCGAGGCGCGATCAATGGCTGCCATGCGGCTTGCGGGTTTAACTTCCTGTCATGGAGATTAACATCCGTTCAAGTGTCTCCAGCCGGTCGGCTTCGCGCGGCGGTTTGTCCCAGCGCAGGCGGCTGATGCGGGGAAAGCGCATCGCAACGCCGGATTTGTGACGCGGCGAGCGCTGCAGGCCCTCGAACGCGACTTCCAGCACCAGCCCCTGATCCGGTTCGTGCACGACATGCCGCACCGGGCCGAACTTCTCGGTGGTGTTGCGGCGGACGAAGCGGTCGATCTGCAACAGCTCCTCGTCGGTGAAGCCGAAATAGGCCTTGCCGACCGGCACCAGCTCGTCGCCGGCCTCGCCGCGGGTCCAGACCCCGAACGTGTAGTCGGAATAATAGGACGAGCGCTTGCCGTGGCCGCGCTGCGCATACATCAGCACCGCGTCGATGATGTGCGGATCGCGCTTCCATTTCCACCACAGGCCCTTCGGCCGTCCGGGCAGATAGGGCGCATCGCGCCGCTTCAGCATCACGCCCTCGACCGCGTCGGCATCGTCGCCGGCGCCCGCGCTCTTCGGATCGGCGCGCGCCGCAGCGAGCTCTTCCCAGCTTGCGAACGGAACCGTCGGCGACAGGTCAATGCGCGGATCGCCGAGCTTGGCGACGAAGGCTTCGAGATGCGCGCGCCGCTCGGTGAACGGCAGCTCGCGCAGATCGTTCTCGTCGTCGCCGAGCAGGTCGTAGGCGCGCAGGTGGATCGGGAATTCCTTGATCAGCTTCGGCGAAACCACTTTTCGGTTCAGCCGCTGCTGCAAGACGTTGAAGGTCTGCACGCGGCCGTCGCGCAGCACCAGCAATTCGCCGTCGATCGCGCCAGGCAGATGCAGCGACGACACGAGGTCGGGGAAGCTGCCGGTGATGTCCTCGCCGGTGCGCGAATAGAGCCGCGCCTGGACGTGGCCGCGCACGTCGCGGCCGGCGACAGCCTGCACGCGGATGCCGTCCCACTTCCATTCCGCACTGAACTCGGCGGCGTCGAGATTGGCGAAGTCGCCATCCTCGATCGCATGCGCCAGCATCACCGGACGGAACGGTGTCGGGTCACGGTTGACCGGCTTGTCGCCGCGGCCTTCGAGCCAGGCGAACAGGTCGAGATAGGGCGGTGACAGGCCCGGCCACATCAGCTCGATCTCGTGCGGGTCTTTGTCGCCGAGCGCCGCTGCGGCGGTCTTCGCCAGTCGCGCAGAGATCCCGATCCGCATCGCGCCGGTGACAAGCTTCAACAGCGCCCAGCGCCCGGTCTCGTCGAGCTCGTCCAGCCAGCGCGCAAGCTGCGCCGGCAACTCAGCCTTGCCGAGCGTGCGCAGTGTGGTGACGACGTCGGCCAGTGTTGGGGGAGGCGGGTTGTTGTGCGTGAGTAGAATCTCACTGCGATCTCGCCCGCGATACCCCTCTCCCCAACCCTCCCCCGCAAGGGGGAGGGAGCCTGCCCAGTGGTACGTCGCTCACTGACGTCAATTCCTTCAACATCGTTGTGAGGTGAGCACAACGATTGGGCTCCCTCCCCTCTTGCGGGGGAGGGGTGGGGAGAGGGGTGGCCCAGGAAAGACTCGCTGTGATGCGCACTGGAAGACTTCGGCCACATCAGCGCGACGGTTTCCGAGAGATCGCCGACGTAATCATAGGAGTAGCCGAACAGCACCGGGTCGGTGCGTTCGGCGATCAGGTCGCGGATCAGGCCCGGCTTGGCGTGCTTGAACGACAATGCGCCGGTCAGCGCCGCCAGTGCGTAACCGCGGTCGGGGTCCGCGGTCTCGCGGAAATAGCCGACCAGGAGCCTGATCTTGTTGTTGCGCCCGGGCTCGTAGGCGAGGCGGTCGAGCAGTTCGGCAAACCGGTTCATGGCTTCTTGGTCTCGCCAGCGGGTTGGGCCTCGCCGGTGGTTGCCGCGGTCTCGCCCTCGTCCTCGTCGCCATAGCCGACCAGATCGAGCGGCCGCGCGGCAAGGCCCTTGCTCTTGCACCAATGCACCAACGCGTCTTCCTGGCCGTGGGTGACCCAGATTTCGCCGGCGCCGGTGGCGGCGATCGTCGCCGTCAGCCCGTCCCAATCGGCATGGTCCGAGATCACCAGCGGCAGCTCGATGCCGCCCTGCCGGGCTCGCGCGCGCACCCGCATCCAGCCCGAGGCAAAGGCCGTGACCGGATCGGGAAAGCGGCGCGTCCAGACATCCGATGTCGCGCTCGGCGGCGCCAGCGTGATGGTGCCGGCAAGCTCGGCCTTCTTCATGCCGCGCACCGGCCGGAGCTCGCCGAGCGCAATGCCGCGCTCCTGATAATAGTACGTGATCTTCTCCATCGCGCCATGCAGATAGATCGGCGCGTCGTAGCCGGCCTCGCGCAGCAGTGCGATCACGCGCTGCGCCTTGCCGAGCGAATATGCGCCGACCAGATGCGCGCGCTCGGGAAACAGTTTGACGGATGCGAGGAGCTTGTTCGCTTCGCCTGCGGCGTCGCCGTGGCGGAACACCGGCAATCCAAAAGTCGCCTCCGTGATGAAGACGTCGCAGGGCACGAGTTCGAACGGCGCGCAGGTCGGATCGCGCGCATCCTTGTAGTCGCCGGAGGCGACGATGCGCCTGTCCTTGCAGGTGACGGAGATCTGGGCGGAGCCCAGCACATGCCCGGCGGGATGAAACGACACCGTGACGTCGCCGAGCCTGATCTCCTCGCCGTAAGCCACGGCTTGCACAGAGCCGGCGAAATTCTCGCCATAGCGCAGCCGCATCATGTCGAGGGTTTCCTGGGTCGCGAGCACAGCGCCATGGCCCGCCCGTGCATGGTCGGAATGGCCATGGGTGATCAGGGCCCGTTCGACCGGCCTGACTGGATCGATGTGGAAGCCGCCGGGCTTGCAGCAAAGCCCGGCCGGGACGGGTATCAGGATGTCTTGCGGGCGCATGCCGACCATATAGGCATGGATTCCACGATATCTAATCGTCAGGCGCGGGCTTGACCCGCGCATCCATCTTCGGAAAAAGTCTGGGCTTTGATGGATGGCCTGACCCGGCCGAGATCCTTAAAGAAAAGATTGGTTCCTTAAAGAAAATGGCCCCGCGCCTGTTTCTGTCCTCCGGCGACCTCGTTGCCGACCGCCGCTACGAGTTCGCGCGCGACCTGCAATTGAAGGGCGATCTGCCGGCTGCCGCCGAGCTGCTCGAACAGGCGATCGAGCTGGTGCGGAAGTTTCCGTCGGCCTGGTACATGCTGGGGAAGATCCGTCTCGAGCTCGGGCAGCGAGAGGCGGCGATCGCAGCGTTCCGCGCCGCGCGCGACGCCGATCCCGAGGACCGTCATGGCGCCGGCCTGCACCTGATGCAGCTCGGCGTCGAGCCGGTCAGCTCGATGCCGCCGGGCTATGTGCAGACGTTGTTCGATCAATATGCGCCGCGCTTCGAGGCGGCGCTGGTCGGCGACCTCGGCTATCGCGGCCCGGCGCTGCTGTTCAAGGCGGTGCTGTCGGTGCGCGCTGCCGCGAAGAAGCCGGCCTTCTTCAAACGCGCGATCGATCTCGGCTGCGGCACCGGGCTCGCGGCCGGCGCGTTCGTGCAGCATGTCGACCGGTTCATCGGCATCGACCTGTCGCCGCGCATGATCGACAAGGCGCGCGCCACCGGACTTTATGCCGAGCTCGAAGTCGACGACATGCTGCAGGGGATTTCAGGCAAGCCGGACGCCAGCGCCGAATTGATCCTCGCCGCCGATGCGATGGTCTACGTCGCCGATCTCGCACCGGTGCTTGCCGAGGCCGCGCGCGTGCTGGTCGCCGGCGGTGTGCTCGCGTTCACGGCGGAGACCCACGGCGGCGAGGGCGTCATCCTCGGCGAGGGACTGCGCTACGCGCACAGCGCGGCTTACGTGCGTGCTTCTGTTGCCGCCGCGGGGCTGACGCTGGCGTTGCTCGACGATCTCTCCGCGCGCAATGAGGACAACATCCCGGCACCCGGGCTTGTCGCCGTCGCCGTCAAGCCGTAACGCTTCTCACCCTGCCCTGGAGGGGGAGGGTCGGCTCACATCGAGCGAAGCGAAATGAGAGCCGGGGTGGGGTGATCTCTCAGCACGGGCGGCGTCGACGTGGAGAGACCTTCACCCCACCTCGCCGCTCATTGCATTCGCGTCGATCCTCCCCCTCCAGGGGAGGATGAGAAAGCGATCCATACATCTCCCGCTCTCAAACTTGAGTCTACACGCTACGCATTTGCCGTGACGCGGCATTGCGCCACACGGCCGTGACTTCGCGCTTGCCCGGCGCAAGGCGGAATGCGAGAGCTTTGCGCCTCAGGGAGAGAAACAATGAAAAAACATACGCGGCGCGAATTCGGCGCCACTGCATTGTCCGTCATCGCAGCGTCTGTGCTGCCGGCGCCGTTCGTCCGGGCCGCGGACAGGAAATACGATCCGGGTGCGAGCGACACCGAGATCAAGCTCGGCCAGACCGTGCCGCATTCCGGCCCGGGCTCGCTCTATGGCGTGCTCGGCCGCGTCGGCGAAGCCTATTTCCAGATGCTGAACGACAAGGGCGGCATCAACGGCCGCAAGGTGAAATTCCTCACCATGGACGACGCCTACAGCGCGCCGAAATGCGTCGAGGCGACGCGCCGCCTGGTCGAGCAGGAAGAGGTGCTGGCGCTCTACGGCTCGCTCGGCACCGCGCCGCAGACCGCCGTGCACAAATATCTCAATTCCAAGGGCGTGCCGCAGTTGCTGCTCAACACCGGCGCTTCGAAGTGGAACGACCCGAAGAATTTCAAGTGGACCATGGCGGGCCTGCCGCTCTATCCGACCGAGGCGCGCATCCTCGCCAAGCATGTCGTCAGCGTTAAGCCGGACGCCAAGATCGGCATCCTCTACCAGAACGACGATTTCGGCCGCGACTTCCTCGGCCCGTTCAAGAAGGTGCTGGCCGATGCCGGCGGCAAGGCACAGGTGATCATGGAGCAGACCTACGATCTCACCGATCCGACGGTCGATTCCCAGCTCATCAATCTCTCGAAGTCGGGCGCCGACGTGTTCTACAACATCACCACAGGCAAGGCGACGTCGCAGTCGATCCGCAAGGTCGCCGAGCTCGGCTGGAAGCCGTTGCAGCTGTTGTCGGCGGGCTCGACCGGCCGCTCGATCCTGAGCGCCGCTGGGCTCGAGAACGCCAAGGACATCGTCGCGATCCGCTACAACAAGGAAGTCGGCGTGCCGCGTTACGAGAAGGATCCGGACGTGGTCGCGTTCGAGGAGCTGCGCAAGAAGTATCTGCCGAACATCGACCCCGACAACACCATCGCCTTCGCCGGCTACGGCCAGGCGGCGACGATGGGCGAAATCCTGCGCCGCTGCGGCGATGACCTGACCCGCGCCAACGTGCTGAAGCACGCCACCACGCTGGCCGGTTTCCATTCGCCCTATTTCCTCGACGGCATCAATTACAGCTACACGCCCGACGACTACACGCCGATGAAGACGCTCTACGTCTCGATCTTCAACGGCAAGGATTGGGACCTCTCCGGCGAGCCGATGACGGAGTAGGGGGCGTCTTTCTTCTCCCTCTCCCCGTTCTTACGGGGAGAGGGTTGGGGTGAGGGGCTCTCTCCGCCAGGCGGTGTGTGCCGTGAGACCTGTGCTCCCTCACCCGGATCGCATCTGCCGATGCAACATAGCCGAAGCTTCGCTTCGGCGTTTCTTTGAACGGCCGCCAAGGGCGGCCTATGCCTCTCCCCGCAAGCGGGGCGAGGTGAAGTGACCTCTTGCCATCTGCCGCCATTTTCGATCCGCCCTCGACGAAACCGCCTGAACCGCCTACCTCTTGGCAGTGTCGACGCTCGATCTCTTTTCCGTTCCGCCGTCGGAAACGGCCGATCTCTTGCCGCGCCGGTTTCGCGACTGGTTCGCCTCACGCGGCTGGTCGCCGCGCGAGCACCAGCTCGCGCTGCTGGAAAAAGCGCGCGCGGAACGTTCCGCGCTGCTGATCGCACCCACGGGCGCGGGCAAGACGCTGGCGGGGTTCTTGCCGACGCTGGTGGAGCTGAGCGGCGAAGGGCAGAACAGCAATCGTTCTCACCTCTCCCTGAAAGGGGGAGGTCGGCGCGCGCTTGCGCGCGACGGGTGGGGGTCAGCCGCGGGCACGGAGCAAGCGGCTGACCCCCATCCCAACCTTCCCCCTTTCAGGGGGAAGGAGCCTGACGAGATCGCAGGTGATGAAATCGGATCGAAGACAGGTCGTCCGAGCCTCGTCTCCACCGGCCGTTCGGTCCGCCGCAGCAGCGGGCTGCACACGCTGTACATCTCGCCGCTGAAGGCGCTCGCGGTCGATATCGCGCGCAATCTGGAGACGCCGGTTGCCGAGATGGGGCTGCCGATCCGGATCGAGACCCGCACCGGCGACACGCCGGTGTCGCGGCGGCAACGGCAGCGGCGCTACCCGCCGGACATTCTGCTCACGACGCCGGAGCAACTGGCGCTGTTGCTGGCCTCCGACGACGCGCCGTTCCTGTTCTCCTCGCTGAAGCGCATCGTGCTCGACGAGCTGCACGCGCTCGTCACCTCCAAGCGCGGCGATCTGCTGTCGCTCGGGCTGGCGCGGCTCTGGACCATCGCGCCGCAGACGCGCGCCATCGGCCTTTCGGCAACGGTGGCCGAGCCGGAACAGCTCGCGCGCTTCCTGGTGCCACAGCCGGGTGGCGAGAACGCATCCGCCGACGTCGTCACCGCCGGCGGTGCCGCGCCGCCGGTGGTCGAGATGCTCGACACGCGGGAGCGGCTGCCGTGGTCCGGCCACAGCGCGCGCCATGCGCTGCCCGAGGTCTATGAGCTGATCAAGCGCAACAAGACCACGCTGGTGTTCGTCAACACCCGCAGCCAGGCCGAGATGCTGTTCCAGGATCTCTGGCGCATGAACGACGACGGGCTTGCGATCGCGCTGCATCACGGTTCGCTCGACGTCGCGCAGCGCCGCAAGGTCGAGGACGCGATGGCCGCGGGCCGGCTGCGCGGCGTGGTCTGCACCTCCTCGCTCGATCTCGGCGTCGACTGGGGCGATGTCGACCTCGTCATCAATATCGGCGCGCCAAAAGGCTCGTCGCGGCTGATGCAGCGGATCGGCCGCGCCAACCACCGCTTCGATGAGGCCTCGCGCGCCGTGCTGGTGCCGGCCAACCGTTTCGAGGTGCTGGAATGCGCCGTCGCGATCGATGCGATCGCCGAGAATGCGCAGGACACGCCGCCGCTGCGCCTAGGTGCGCTCGACGTGCTGGCCCAGCACGTGCTCGGTTGCGCCTGCGGCAAGCCGTTCTTGTCCGATGAGCTCTATGATGAGGTCAGGACCGCAGCGCCTTATGCAGCGCTGTCACGCACCGATTTCGACGACGTCGTCGACTTCGTCGCCACCGGCGGCTACGCGCTGAAGACTTATGAACGCTTCGCGCGCATCAAGCAGGACAAGCAGGGCCGCTGGCGCGTCACCAATCCCAAGGTGCGGCAGAGCTACCGCCTCAACGTCGGCACCATCGTCGAGGAGACCATGCTGAAGGTGCGGCTGGTGCTCTCGCGCGCCGGCGGTCACGGATCGACTGGCGCGATCGCTCGTGGCGGCCGGATGCTCGGCGAGATCGAGGAGGTCTTCATCGAAGGCCTCGTGCCCGGCGACACTTTTGTCTTTGGCGGCGAGGTGGTGCGCTACGAGGCCTTGGTTGAAGATCAGGTCTACGTCTCTCGCGCCAATGACAAAGACGCAAAAGTGCCGTCCTATATGGGCGGCAAGTTCCCGCTCTCGACCTATCTCGCCGAGCGCGTGCGCAAGCTGCTCGACAACAGCCGGGCCTGGAAGGCGTTGCCCGACCAGGTGCACGACTGGCTGTCGCTGCAGCGGAAGTTCTCGCGGGTGCCAGCGGCGCGCGAGCTGCTGGTGGAAACCTTTCCGCGCGGCGGCAGCCATTATCTGGTCTGCTATCCCTTCGAGGGCCGGCTCGCGCATCAGACGCTCGGCATGCTGCTGACGCGCCGGCTGGAGCGCGCCCGCGCCCGTCCGCTCGGCTTCGTCGCCAACGAATACGCGCTCGCGGTCTGGGGCCTCGGCGATCTCTCCTTCATGATCCGGCACGGCAAGCTCGATCTCAACGCGCTGTTCGATCCCGATATGCTCGGCGACGACCTCGAGGCGTGGCTTGCGGAATCCGCGCTGATGAAGCGCACCTTCCGAAACTGCGCCATCATCTCCGGCCTGATCGCGCGCCGCTTCACCGACGAGGAGAAGTCGCGCCGCCAGGTGCTGTTCTCGACCGATTTGATCTACGACGTGCTGCGCAAGCACCAGGCCGACCACGTGCTGCTGCGCGCTGCGCGCGGCGACGCCGCCACCGGGTTGCTCGATCTGCGCCGCCTCAGCGACATGCTGTCGCGCATCCACGGCCGAATCACCCACAAGGATCTCGACCACGTTTCCCCGCTTGCCGTCCCCGCGCTGCTGGAAATCGGCCGCGAGTCAGTTTATGGCGAAGCATCCGACGAGCTTCTGGCCGAGGCGGCCGAGGAACTCGTGCGGGAGGCGACGACGTAACGCTCATACTCTGGGGAACAGGACGTGACGGCAAGCGCGCTAGCTTTGCGAGACGGTGACGACATGCGCGTTTCGAGAGTCACGGTGGCGGATGTCGGCTTCGTGGCGGATTTCTCCGGCGCGCTGTTCTGGGAAGAGCAGAGCCTGCTCGTGGTCTCCGACCTGCATCTGGAAAAAGGATCGAGCTTCGCTGCCCGCGGCGTGCTGCTGCCGCCCTACGACACGGTCGCGACACTGAGCCGGCTTGCCGCCGTGATCGCGCGGCACGATCCGCGGCAGGTGATCGCGCTCGGCGACAGCTTTCACGATCGCGACGCGCATGCGCGCCTGTCGGATGGGGATCGCGAAGCGCTGGCGGCGCTGCAAGCGCGGCGCAACTGGATCTGGATCGCGGGCAACCACGATCCGGCGCTGCCGTCCAGCCTCGGCGGCGTGGTCGCGACCGAGGTCGCGATCGGCCCGATCGTGTTCCGCCATGAGCCTACCGGAGCGAGTGGCGAGATCGCCGGGCATCTGCATCCCAAGGCACGGGTGCCGACCCGCGGCCGCTCGATCGAGCGGCGTTGTTTCGCCAGTGACGGCGAACGCGCAGTGATGCCGGCGTTCGGCGCCTACACCGGCGGCCTCAGCATCCGCGACGCGGCTTTTGCACGGATATTCGGATCGCCGGGCTTCATGGCCCATGTGCTCGGCGACAACCGCGTCCACGCGTTCGTCGCGTCGCGGTGTTATTGACGGTCGAAATTGGGCCACGCCAAACACTCGGTGTCGTCCCGGGCAAGCGAAGCGCGACCCGGGACCCATAACCACAGGGCTTTGTTGTTGAACAAGGCTGTGGCTCCAGCTTGCCCTCTCACTGCGCCCTGTGGTTATGGGTCCCTGCTTTCGCAGGGACGACAGCAGAGATTGTTGTGCGGTCTCGGCCTCACGCCGCCTTCGCCTGCACGCTCTCGCAATACTCCGCGAGCCGGTCCGCCAGTCGCAAGGTCGCGGGCCTCGCCTCGGGGGCGGCGACGAGGGCGACCTCGGTCCGCTCGATCGGCGCAAAGCCGTCTTTCGCCGTCAGCACGCGATGCTCGGCTTGGATCGACATTTCCGAAAGAATGCTCAAGCCCAGGCCCGCGGCAACCGCGGCCTGGATGCCGGCGAGGCTGGAGGAGGTGTAGGCCATGTGCCAGTTGCGGCCCGCGCTCTCCAGCGAATGGATGGCGTGGGCGCGATAAAGGCAGCCGGAGCCGAAGCCGATCAATGGCACCGAGCCGATGGTGGTGTCGCGCGGATGGCTCTTGCTCGTCACCCAATGCACGCGTTCCGGCCACACCGCGATGCCGCCTCTCTCGCTGGCGGCGCGCTTGATCAGCGCAAGGTCGAGATCGCCGCGCTCGAGATCGCGGTACAGGAACAGGCTCTGGCCGGAGCGCACATCGAGGCGCAAATTCGGATGGCTGCGCGAGAAGGTCGCGAGCAGCCGCGTCAACCGGTAGGCGGCAAAATCCTCGGTGATGCCGATCCGGATCGCGCCTTCGCTGCCGGCGCGCGACACCACGTCACGCGCCTCCTCGGCGAGCGCCAGCAGCCGCCGCGCATAGGTCAACAGTTGATCGCCGGCGTCAGTCGGGGTGACGTCCTTGCCGCTGCGGATCAAGAGCGGCTGGCCGACATCCTCCTCCAGGCGCTTGATCTGCTGACTGACCGTCGATTGCGTGCGGTGGACGCGCTCTCCGGCGCGCGTGAAGCCGCCGGCATCGACCACCGAGACGAAACTGCGCAGGAGCTCCAGGTCGAGCATCGCAGCCTCCATTCATAAATCCACTGGATGTCAGTCTATCATTTAATTTCCAAATATCAAGGTGCCGGCCTAGATCAGGGGCGAAGGAGAAATCCATGTCCGCCGCATCATCAATTGCCGCCCCCCGCGCCCGCTTCAACACCCTGCCGCTGCTGATCGCGCTGTTCTGCCTGCTCTGGAGCTATGCTTTCGTCGCCGGCAAGATCGGCGTCACCGATTGCCCGCCGCTGATCCTGCTCGCCGCGCGATTCTCGCTCGCCGGAGTCCTGATCCTCGGCATCTCCTGGCTGCGCCGGAACCAATGGGACCTCTCCTGGCGCGATGTCGCGGTGTTCGCGGTGATCGGCGTCGCCAACAACGCGCTCTATCTCGGCCTCGGCTATACCGGGCTGAAGACGGTCTCGGCCGGGCTCGGCGCGCTGATCGTCTCGGCCAACCCGGTGTTCACCGCCATGCTGGCCGCGCTGTTCCTCGGCGAGAGCATGACTCTGCGCAAGGTGGTCGGCCTCGTGCTCGGCATCGTCGGCGTCGCCTTCATCGTCTGGCATCGCATGAAGGTCGGCACGGACAGTCCGCACGGCATCCTGTTCACGCTGGCATCGCTCGCCTCGATCGTCGCCGGCACCGTGCTGTTCAAACTGCTGGCGCCGAAGGGCAGCCTGTGGATCGGCAATGGCATCCAGAACATTGCCGGCGGCCTTGCGGTGATGCCGTTCGCCTTCACGCTGTCCAGCCTCGGTGACATCGTGCCGAGCATGCGGCTCGCCGGCGCCTTCGCCTTCCTCGTGCTCGGCGGCTCGATCCTCGCCTACCTGCTCTGGTTTCATCTCCTGAAAGTGTGCGGCGCGACCGCCGCCAGCGCCTATCACTTCCTGATGCCGCCGCTCGGCATGCTGTTCGCCTATCTCGTGCTCGGCGAGGATGTCGAATTTCGCGACCTGCTCGGGATCGTTCCGGTCGCTCTCGGCATTTATCTGGTGACGCGCCCCGCCGCGGTATCGCCCATGAGGAGTGGAACGTGAGCATCACCATCACCCTGATCGGAGGCCCGACCGCCCTGATCGAGATCGACGGGTTCCGCCTGCTCACCGATCCGACTTTCGATGCGCCCGGTGACTATCAACTGCCCCATGTGAAATTGGAGAAGCTGACGGGCCCCGCGCTCAGCGCCCGCGACGTCGGCGAGATCGATGCGGTGCTGCTGAGCCACGACCAGCATTCCGACAATCTCGACCATTCCGGCCGGGACTTCCTCAAAGGCGCGAAGCGCGTGCTGACCACACAGGCCGGCGCCAAGCGACTCGGCGGCAATGCCGAGGGTTTTGCACCCTGGGCCTCGACCGCACTGAAGAAAGGCGGGCGGACGCTTGCCATCACCGCGACGCCGGCGCGGCACGGGCCCGCGGGCATCGAGCCGTTGTCCGGCGACGTCATCGGCTTCGTGGTGGAACCGGCGAAGCATGGCCGTCCGGTCTATATCAGCGGCGATACCACCTGGTTCGACGGTGTCGCCGAGGTCGCGCGACGCTTCGCCTGCGGCGTGGTGCTGCCGTTCGCGGGCGCGGCGCAAACCCGCGGCCCGTTCCATCTCACGATGGACACCAACGACGCGATCGAGACCGCGCGCGCCTTTGCCGACGCGGTGATCGTGCCGGTTCATACCGACGGCTGGGCGCATTTCCGGCAGAACGCGAGCGACCTGCGCGCGAGCTTCGATACGCTCGGCTTCGGCCGCCGTCTGCGCATCCTCGAGCCCGGCGTCGCCACGGTCATCGAGAGCTAGGTTTCATTGCAGGAACCTCGGGGTACCCGGCTCGTTGTCAAACGGCTGGAACCGGACATGACGCGCCAAGGGACGATCTCGCCACACGACAAGCATGATGGTGCGCCGGTGGCGAAGCCGCGGCGCCGGCCGTTCAGCGTCAGTCGCGTCCTCAACACGCTCGGACCCGGCCTGATCACCGGAGCCTCCGACGACGATCCATCGGGCATCGGCACCTACAGCCAGGCCGGGGCACAACTCGGCTACGGCATCGGCTGGACCATGCTGATGACATTCCCGTTGATGGCGGCGATCCAGGAAATCTCCGCGCGGGTCGGCCGCGTCACCGGGCACGGCATAGCCGGCAACGTATGCAGGCATTATCCGGGCTGGCTGCTCGCGGCCGTGGTGATGCTGCTGTTCATCGCCAACACCGTCAACATCGCCGCCGACCTGTCGGCGATGGCAGACGCGACCAAGCTCCTGATCGGCGGCCCTGCGATCCTCTATGTCGTGCTGTTCGGCGTCACCTCGGTGGCGGCCCAGATCTTCATGAACTACAGGCGATACGTCGCCGTCCTGAAATGGCTGACGCTCAGCCTGTTCGCCTATGTCGCGGCGCTTGCCTTCGCCAAGGTGTCATGGACGCAGGCGCTGGCCGGCGTGCTCGTTCCGCGCCTGACGTGGAGCGCAGATTATTTCACGACCATCGTCGCGATCCTCGGCACCACGATCTCGCCCTATCTGTTCTTCTGGCAGGCCTCGCAGGAGGCCGAGGAACAGCGGGTCGATGCCAACAAGCATCCGCTGATCGAACGGCACTACGGCGCGCGGCGCGAATTCTCGCGCATCCGTGCCGACACCGTCACCGGCATGGCGTTTTCAAATTTGATCGCGCTGTCGATCATCGTCACCGCCGCGGCCGCGCTGCATGCCGCCGGCAAGACCGACATCCAGACCTCGGCGCAGGCCGCCGAGGCGTTGCGTCCGATTGCCGGACCCTTCGCCGAGGTGATCTTCGCGCTCGGCATCGTCGGCACCGGCCTGTTGGCGATCCCGGTGCTTGCGGGCGCGACGGCCTACGCGGTCGGCGAGGGCCGGCGATGGCCGGTCGGACTGACGCGCAAGCCGAGGGAGGCGATCGCGTTTTATTCGGTGCTGGCGCTGTCGGGCGGCATCGGCATCGCGCTCAACTTCACGCCGATCGATCCGATCGCGGCGCTGTACTGGAGTGCGGTCGTCAACGGTGTGCTCGCGGTGCCCGTGATGGTGCTGCTGATGGTCATGGCCCGCCACAAGGCGGTGATGGGACGCTTCGTGATCGGCGGCTGGCTGTACTGGCTCGGCTGGCTCTCTACGGCTGCGATGGCGCTCAGCGTGATCGCGATGGGGATCGGTTTCCTGCTGTAAGTTCGAACTTGTAGGATGGGTGGAGCGCAACGATACCCATCACTCTGCTGCACCGATCCATGTTGGGTATCGCTTCCCCCTTCGCTCTTCGAGCTACGGCGGACAAGTCGCTCCACCCAACCTACGCGCCTCAATCCTTGGCGAACAGCGAGCTATCGATCTTGGTCGTCGATTTGACCTTCCGCAGGATGATGGTGGTACGGTAGCTCGCGATATCGGTGTCTGGATGCATCAGGCGGTCGAGGATGAATGATTGATAGCGGGCGAGGTCGGAGGACACGACCCGCAGTGAGTAATCCCAATCGTCGGCGATCATGCAGCATTCGACGACCTCCGGAAGGTCGATCACCTTCTTCTCGAAGCGCGCGAAGGATTCCCTGTTCTGTTGCTTGAGGCGGACCTCGACGATGACGTCGAAGCCGAGCCCGACGCGCGCCGGGTCGACCAGCGCCACATAGGAATTGATGACGCCGGCTTCCTCGAGCGTTCGGACTCGTCGCATGCAGGGTGCGGACGAAAGGCCGATCCGCTCGGCCAGCTCGAGATTGGTGATGCGCCCCTCGACCTGCAGCACGTCGAGGATTTTCCGATCCATCTCGTCGATCACGACCGTGATTCCCATTTCTTTCGCATTTTGCGCCTTTTGCGCAATTGATTGCAGAAGCAGGGATGAAATGCATCTCAAATCGCAAGCTCATTGCTGCGGTGTGCGCATAGGATGCGCTGCGGCGGCCTGGATCGCGGCGACTGAGCAGCAAAAGGGGACGGGGATGGCTGGAAATGACGACAAGTCCTTTTGGGAGCGCGCCCGGCGTCACCTCATCCGGTACGGTGGCACATTCGCGCCCGTCATCATCGAGCGGGCCTCCGGATCCTTCGTCTATGACGCCGACGGCCGCGCCATCCTGGATTTCACCTCAGGGCAGATGAGCGCCGTGCTCGGTCACGGCCACCCCGAGATCGTCCAGACCATCAGCGCGCACGCCGAGCGGCTCGACCATCTGTTCAGCGGCATGCTCACGCGCCCGGTCGTCGCGCTCGCCGAACAGCTCGCCGAGTTGCTGCCGCCGGGGCTCGATCGCGTCATGCTGCTGAGCACGGGGGCTGAGTCGAACGAGGCTGCAATCAAGATGGCCAAGCTCGCCACCGGCGGCTTCGAGACCGTCGCATTCGCGCAGTCCTGGCACGGCATGACATCAGGCGCGGCGGGGACGACCTATTCGGCGGGCCGCAAGGGCTATGGTCCCGCGCCGGTCGGCTCGCTCGCCATCCCGACGCCGAATCCTTATCGCCCGCGCTTCGGTAACGCGTCCGACTGGCGAGCCGAGCTGGCCTATGGCTTCGATCTCGTCGATCGCCAATCGACCGGCTCGCTTGCCTGTGTGATCGCCGAGCCGATCCTTAGCTCCGGCGGGCTGATCGATCTGCCGGAGGGCTATCTTGCCGCGCTGAAGGAATTGTGCCGCGCGCGCGGCATGCTGCTGATTGTCGACGAGGCGCAGACCGGCCTCGGGCGAACCGGCGCCATGTTCGCGTTCGAGCGCGATGGCGTCGTGCCTGACATCCTGACCCTGTCGAAGACACTCGGCGCCGGCCTGCCTCTGGCCGCGGTCATCACGTCAGCCGAGATCGAGGAGCAGTGTCACGAACGCGGTTTCCTGTTCTACACGACGCACGTGTCGGATCCGATGCCGGCCGCGGTCGGGCTCAAGGTCATCGAGATCATCCTGCGCGACCGATTGGTCGAACGCGCCGGGATCGCGGGTGCGCGGCTGCGAGATGGGCTCCTCGCCCTGCAGAACCGGTTCGACTGCATCGGTGACGTGCGCGGCAGGGGACTGATGCAAGGCATCGAGATCGTGCGCGACCGCTTCAGCAAGGAGCCTGACGAAGCGCTCGGCACGCGCGTGTCGCAGCGCTGCATGGAGCTCGGACTGAGCACCAACATCGTGCAGTTGCCCGGCATGGGCAGCGTGTTCCGGATTGCTCCGCCGCTGACGATCAGCGACGACGAGATCGATCTTGGCCTCTCGATCCTGAGCGACGCGTTCGAAAGCGCGCTGCGGCGGAGCTAGGGACCGTAGGATGGGTGGAGCGCAGCGATACCCATCATGTCGCCGCGGCCCAGGATGTTGGGTATCGCTTCGCTCCACCCAGCCTACGCCTTTAGTCCTTGCGAAACACGATCGAGGCCATCCAGCCGGTCATCAGCGCCATGAAGGCGGTGACGAGGCCGTAGACCAGGCCGTTCTGCCGCGCAGTGGTGGCGACGAACTGCTCGAAGCCGACTTTCACGATCTCGAACGCGGTCTCGGTCTTGGTCACCAGCGCGCCCTCGGAGAACAGCTTGATCTCGACATTGTAGGTGCCGATCGGCACCTCCGCCGGCAGCGGAATGCCGGTGCGGAACAAAGTGGGCGTCAGGAACGTCACCGCCGAGGTCGCCTCGCGGTAGAGGCCGTGTTCGGAGCGCAGCCGGACGAAGGCGCTGCGGAAGGGGTCGTTCGGCACCACGTCGGCAAAGTCGGGGCCGACCCGCTGCATCAAGAGCACATTGTTGAGCCCGAGCTGTTGCCGCCGCTGTACCTCCGGTGAAGCGATCTGGTCGAACGGGCGATTGGAGAACAGCGCGAGATAGCCCGGCACCTGCAGGAACTGGCGCGAGTCGGTGTTGATCCAGATCCCGAATTTGCGCTCCTTGCGCCGCGTCACCATGTCGGCGCGCGGGCCGGATACCGTGACCACGAGATCGTAATTGCCGCGATTGGACGGCGTCTTGTCGTCCTTCTCGACCGAGCCGAACAGCACAAGCTCGCCGCCGGAATAGTTCGGCGTCACCGTGACGCGGTGGTTGGAGACCGACACGATCAGCCGCTCGGCACGCGCGGGCGCGGCCGCCAGGCTGGCGGCGACGAGGCCCGCGGTGGCA
>NZ_LGHK01000136.1 GCF_001908235.1 Bradyrhizobium sp. NAS96.2 | reverse complement strand
CGGTCGATCTTGATCTTGTCGAACGGGAAGCGCTGCAGATAGCTCAGCGACGAATAGCCGGTGCCGAAATCGTCGAGCGCGATGCGCACGCCAAGCTCGCGCAGCTGATGCAGGATGTCGAGCGCGGCCTCGTCGTCACGGATCAGCACCGCCTCGGTGATCTCGAGCTCGAGCCGCGCGGGCGCGAGCCCCGACGCCGCCAGCGCGGCGGCAACATTCAGCGCCAGCGTCTGGCTCTTGAACTGGATCGGCGACACGTTGACCGCGACATGGATATGATCCGGCCAGTTCACGGCTTCCCGGCACGCGGTGTTGAGCACCCAGTGCCCGAGATCGTTGATCAGGCCGGTGTCCTCGGCGACCGGGATGAAATCCGCGGGCGAGATGGTGCCGCGTTCGGGATGGCGCCAGCGCAGCAGCGCCTCGCAGCAGCTGACCCGGCCGTCCCCGAGATGGAGCAGCGGCTGATAATGCAGCTCGAAGCTGCCCTCGACGATGGCCTGGCGCAATTCGAGCTCCAGGCTGCGCCGCGCCTTGGCGCGCGCGTCCATGCCGGACTCGAAGAACCGATAGGTGCGGCGGCCGTCGCTCTTGGCTCCATAGAGCGCAAGGTCGGCGTTGCGCAGCAATTGATCGAGCTCGAGCCCGTCGGCCGGCGCAACCGCGATGCCGATGCTGGCGTCGGTCGTAATCAGGTGCCCGCTGCAGTCGATCGGCTGGCGGATGCTCTGGTAGATCGCGGCCAGCAGCTGCATGGTCTGGGTCTGATCGCGGACCGCGGTCTGGATCACGGCAAACTCGTCGCCGCCGAGCCGCGCCGCGACATCGGCTCCCCCGAGGCAGGAGCGCAGGCGATCCGCGATTGCCCTCAGCAGCTCGTCACCGATCTGATGGCCGAGCGCGTCGTTGACGGCTTTGAACTCGTCGATATCGATATACATGACCGCGAGCTGGTCATCCGGCCCGATCGTTCTCAGCGCCTGCTCGAGGCGCTGGCGGAACAGCACACGGTTGGGCAGATCGGTGAGCGCATCATAGTGCGCCATGTAGGCGATCTTGTTCTCGGTGCGCGTGCGTTCGGTGACATCCTCGATGGTCGCCACCCACCCGCCCTCCGGCAGCGGCTTGTTGACGATCTCGATCGCCCGGCCGCCCGGTGCCTCTGTCAGCTGACGCGTCGCCTTGCCCAGCTTCACATTGCGGATGATGGCATCGCAGAACGCGTCGACGTCGCCGTCGAATGAGCCGGTCTCCTGCCGGTGCGCGATCAGCCGCTGCATGGTGCAGCCGGGCTTCGCCACGTCGGGCGAAAGCCCGAACATCTCGATGTAGGGACTGTTGCAGATGATGATGCGCGCCGACGCATCGTAGAGCACGAGCCCCTGCGGAATGTTGTTGACGGCCGTCATGAGATTGCGTCGCTCGGTGGCGAGCCGCTCGTCCGAGACCTGGTGTCGCTTCAGCAACAGGAAGACGATCACGGCCATGATCGCAAACGCCGCCATCAGCAGGCCTTCGCGTTCGCTCCATTGCGCGGTCGCGCTTCCGAGCAGGCTGCCGACGAGCAGGCCGGCACAGAACGCCAGTCCCTTGGTCGAACCGGCGTCGGCATTTCCTGGCGATGAATTGCGGTGTTCGATGCGCACGCTGATCTCTCCCGAGCGCGGCATCGTTACGCAGCACAGATGGAAAGGTCGTTACAACTCGCAGTTAGCAATCGGTTACACGATGCCTGGAGCCAACGCGCAACACATCGCGCCGAACCTCCGTAAAGCTACGGAGCCGCCGCTGCACTCGTCCAAGATGGTGAATTCCGCATTAACGGATAAACCGTGAAACCAACGCGTCTGTGCCGGAAAGCGACGATTTCGCCGCCGATGCACGCGACGGCGCACAATCTCACGTCACGATAGAAACAAATCGTCACCGGGAAGGTGTAGATTTAGCCGATGCCGAACCCCGGCGACTTAACGGTTTTTCCAATCCCGGGCGGGCATATTGGTCCGGACATTTAGATTTCGAGAACGAACCAGGCTGGAACTGTGACACCTTTCGGACGTGTGATCTCTGTGCGCGGCTCGCAGGCCCGGGTGGGGCTGCTGGCGGGCGGCCAGATGCAACTTTCAGAAATGCGCGCGACCGTCGGCCGGTTCGTCAGCATCCGCTGCGCGAATTCGGTCATCGTCGCGATGATCACCGAGGTGTCGTGCGAGAACCTGCCGGCATCCGACGAATACATGGCGACCGCCTCGGTCGACCTGCTCGGCGAAATCCTCGGCGGCGACCGCCCGAAATTCCAGCGCGGCGTCACCCACTATCCGACCATCGGCGACAGCACCGATCTGATCACCAACCAGGAGCTGCGCACGGTCTATGCGCCGAGCGGCTCGGACCAGATCAATGTCGGCACGCTGCAGCAGGATCGCTCGGTCATCGCCTATGTCGATGTCGAGGAAATGCTCTCCAAGCACTTCGCGGTGCTCGGCTCGACCGGCGTCGGCAAATCCACCGGCGTGTCGCTGCTGCTCAACGAGATCCTGAAGTCGCGGCCGAACCTGCGCATCTTCCTGCTCGACGTCCACAATGAATACGGCCGCTGCTTCGGCGAGCGCGCGCAGGTGCTCAACCCGCGCAACCTGAAGCTGCCGTTCTGGTTGTTCAACTTCGAAGAGATCGTCGACGTGCTGTTCGGCGGCCGGCCCGGCGTGCCCGAAGAGCTCGACATCCTCGCCGAAGTGATCCCGATGGCGAAGGGCATCTACACCCAGTACCAGAACTCCGACCGGGTCGGCCTCGGACTGAAGCGCCTCGACCCCAAGCAGGTCGGCTACACCGTCGACACGCCGGTGCCCTATCGCCTCGTCGACCTGATCTCGCTGATCGACGAGCGCATGGGCAAGCTCGAGAACCGCTCCTCGCGCATCATCTATCACAAGCTGATCTCGCGCATCGACGCGGTGCGCAACGATCCGCGCTACGCCTTCATGTTCGACAATGCCAATGTCGGCGGCGATACCATGGCCGAGGTGATCAGCCATCTGTTCCGCCTGCCTGCCAACGGCAAGCCGATGACCATCATGCAGCTCGCGGGCTTCCCGGCCGAAGTCGTCGATTCCGTGGTGTCGGTCTTGTGCCGCATGGCGTTCGATTTCGGGCTGTGGAGCGACGGCGTCTCGCCGATGCTGTTCGTCTGCGAGGAAGCGCATCGCTACGCCTCCGCCGACCGCAATATCGGCTTCGGGCCGACCCGCAAGGCGGTGTCGCGCATCGCCAAGGAAGGCCGCAAATACGGCGTCTATCTCGGCCTGATCACCCAGCGTCCGGCCGAACTCGACGCGACCATCATCTCCCAGTGCAACACGCTGTTCACGATGCGGCTTGCCAACGACCGCGACCAGGCGCTGCTGCGCTCCGCGGTATCGGATGCCGCCGCCAATCTGCTGTCGTTCGTGCCCTCGCTCGGCACCCGCGAAGTGCTGGCGTTCGGCGAAGGCGTGGCGCTGCCGACCCGGCTGCGCTTCAAGGAGGTGCCGCCGCACCAGCTGCCGCGCGGCGAGGCCACCATCGCGACGGTGCCGTCGGTCACCGCTGGCCATGACATGCATTTCGTCAGCGCCGTGCTGGAGCGCTGGCGCGGCGCCACCTCACATCGGGATTCGCCGAGCGGCGACGCCAATTTCAATGCGCCGCCGCCGGCGCGCACCATGGCGCCCGCCGAGGCGCCGATGCTGCAGCCGTCACTCGGTCTCGATCCCGATCGCTTCTCGCTGTTGAAGAAGCCGCTGCGCTAGCCGCATTTCGCCAGGATCCTGCCAAGGCGCCGATGCGCCTTGCGCCCGACCCGTCATCCTCTATGGTTTGCCGTGACGCCGCATCCATGCGGCTTGCCGGAACCATCTCATGACACAGCCGACCGCCAAACGCTTCGCAACGCCCGCTCTCGACAAGCTCCCCGAGGATATCCGCACCCGCATCCTGGCGGTGCAGGAAAAATCCGGCTTCGTGCCGAACGTCTTCCTCACCCTGGCCTATCGCCCCGACGAGTTTCGCGCCTTCTTTGCCTATCACGACGCGCTGATGGAAAAGGACTCCGGCCTCTCCAAGGCCGAGCGCGAGATGATCGTGGTGGCGACCAGCGCCGCCAACCAGTGCCAATATTGCGTGATCGCCCATGGCGCCATCCTGCGCATCCGCGCCAAGAATCCGCAGATAGCGGACCAGATCGCGATCAACTACCGCAAGGCCGACATCACGCCGCGGCAGCGCGCGATGCTCGATTTCGCGATGAAGGTGAGCCGCGCGGCCGAGGAGGTCTCGGAGGCGGACTTCGCCGCGCTCGCCGCCCACGGCTTCAGCGATGACGATGTCTGGGATATCGCCGCGGTGGCGGCCTTCTTCGCGCTCTCCAACCGGCTCGCGAACGTCACCGGAATGCGGCCGAACGACGAGTTCTACATGCTCGGCCGGCAGCCGAAGTAGAAGCAGAGGACGCCTTGGCAGACTGGAGCGAGATCATCCTGCGTCTCGGCGCCGCCACGCTGGCGGGTGGCGCGATCGGGCTCGACCGCGACCTGCGCGGCAAGCCGATCGGCCTGAAGACGCTTGGCCTCGTCAGCCTCTCGACCGCCACGGTCGTGCTGCTGGCATTGCAGGCCGTTGATCCCGGCAAATTCACCGATGCAGTCAGCCGCGTGATCCAGGGCGTGCTGACCGGGATCGGCTTTCTTGGCGCCGGTGTGATCGTCCGGCGGGGCGACCAATATCACGTCCACGGCCTGACCAGCGCCGCATGCGCGTTCTTTGCCGCGTGCATCGGGATCGTCTGCGGCACCGGACACTGGCCGATCGTCCTCACCGCCCTTGCGCTGGCATTCCTGCTGCTGACCTTCGGCAAGCGGACCGAGCGGTGGCTGCACCACGCGCTCGGCGGCAAGGAAGAGCAGCACGGGCCGGAGGCCTCCCCCCGGTCAGTCGTCGGATGCCGGCCCGCACCAGCCGGGCAGATAGACCGCCCCCTGGCTGCGGCCGAGCGCCAGGCCCTTTTCCAGCGCCTTGGCGAAATTGTTCTCCACCGTCTTGCGCGGGATGTGGCGGCGCAGGAAATCGGCCCACAGGAATTCGCTGAACGGTGTCGTGTCCTTGGCGAAGCCGCCCGCCCGGCGCATCTCGCCGGCGAGGCTGCGGAACGGATCGTCCTTGAGATCCTTGATCGATTTCGGAATGTCCCTGAAGTGCCGGCGCTCGCCCTTGGAGTCGTAGGGATAGACCCAGCGCTTGTTGTCCATCACGCCCCAGAACACGTCACGCTCGACCATGGTGAGATCGCCGATCACGGTGACCAGGATGTCCTTGACGCCTTCTTCGTGCAGCGCCCGCGCCATGTGATGGTGATCGACCACGTAGTAGCGATCGTCGGGTCCATGGACCACCGGGATCATGTGCTTGCCGAGCAGTTCGGCGCGCTTCTTGTCCGACTTGCGCTCGCGCCAGCGCTTCCGCTTCTCCTTCACCTCATGCATGCCGACCGTCATTTGCGTCGGCCGCAGCGACATGATCGGGACCGGCTTGACGTAAGGCTCGCGCGTATGGGCCATGAATTGTACTCCCGTTTGACCGGCACTCCGGAATGAGTTCCATTATGACATGATGTCTCAGGCAGACGAAAGAGCCGGTTCGGCGGAATGGCTTTGAGAGCAAGCGAACGCGTGAAGGCGCGCACGGTCCGCCTCGGCAATCGCGAGGTGCTGACCGAAGGGTTGGAGCTCAGTTTCTGGGCGGACATCAGTCACCGCTGCATGACGGCATCGTGGCCCGCCTTTATCGGCGGGGCAGCATTGGTGTTCATCACCTTCAACGGCGTCTTCGCGCTGCTCTACTGGCTCGGCGATCACCCGATCGCCAACGTGCCTGACGGCCAATACATCGACTACCTCTATTTCAGCATCGAGACACTCTCGACCGCCGGCTACGGCGACATGCACCCGCAGACCCATTACGGGCACTTCATCGCCGCCATCGAGCTCTTCACCGGCATCTTCTCGATGTCGCTGATGACCGGGCTGATCTTCGCCCGTTTCTCGCGGCCGAGCGCGCGCCTGCTGTTCGCCGACAACCCCGTGATCTCGGACCATGAGGGCGAGCGGACGCTGATGATCCGCCTTGCCAACGAGCGGCACAACATCATCGCCAACGCCACCGCGCGGCTGGGGCTGTTCAAGAACGACCTCAGCAAGGAAGGCATGGCCTATCGCCGGTTCTTCGAGCTGCCGCTCGCGCGCAGCGAAAGCCCGGCATTGGCACTAAGCTGGACCCTGTTTCATGTGATCGACAAGGACAGCCCGCTGCACGGCCTCAACGCGGAAGACCTGGAAGCCATCAATGCCGGGCTGGGCCTCATCGTATCGGGCTATGACGACGTTGCAGCGCAAACTGTCCACGCGCGAAAATCCTACGAACATTCCGATATCCGTTTCGGACATCGCTATGCCGAAATCCTGCGCGCGACCGACGACGGTCGTCTCAAGATCGACTACAGCCGGTTCCACGAGACGATCGAAGCATGAATACCACCTCTGCGGGTATCAAGATTTTAGGTGTGAAACGCGCCGAACCTGCTAAACATGAGCGGCGACGCGACCGGACTGACAACAGTGAAGACGCAGCGGCCAATTTCCTCGGATGACGAGCACGTGGTGCTCAAATTCCGGCCGCGTACCTCGGCGCGGCCGCCCGGCAAGCGCGAGGACCCGATCCGATCGACCCGCCCGGCTTCCGTTGCTCCCGTTTCCGTCGCCAACGACCTCTCCCGCTACGAGAAGCCGCGCGAGGAGCCGGATGACTTCCGCCAACGCATGCTCGCCAACATCGCCGCGTTTGCCTTCACCGTGGCGCTCACGGCGATCGGCATCTGGCTTGCCATGAGCATCGCCGATTTGCGCAAGACCCAGGATTGCGTGCTGATGGGCCGCCGGGATTGCGCGAAGATTACGGTGATGCCGCGCACCTAGGCTGGCCGGAACCGTGCCCAAAAACCGTCCTTGCGAGGCCGGCCAAGCTCCATTGAACTAACGGCCCTGCTCCGATATACGGGCACACGACTCCCGGCAGCAGCAATAGGCATTCCGGGGCAACGCGCCCGCCTCCTCCGAGCCGACCCGGAATTACCTTCAATATATCAAAGGCTTAATGATGTCTTCCACATTCGAGCAGATCGCCAACATTATCGCGGAGACCTGCGACATCCCGCGCGATACGATCAAGCCGGAGAGCCACGCGATCGACGATCTGGGGATCGACAGCCTCGACTTCCTGGACATCGCCTTTGCCATCGACAAGGCCTTCGGGATCAAGATGCCGCTCGAGAAGTGGACCCAGGAGGTCAACGACGGCAAGGCCACGACGGAGCAGTACTTCGTGTTGCAGAATCTCGCCGACCGCATCGACGAGCTGGTCGCGGCCAAGAACGCTGGCGCGGGCTCGGCCTCGTAATCGCCCATCATGCAGCTTGAAACTTTTCAGCTGATCGATCGGATCGTCGACCTCAACCTCGACGCAAGGACCATTGTTGTCGAGGCGGATGTCCCGCCGGACAGCCATTCGGTGTTCGCCGGGCATTTCCCGGGCTACCCGATCATGCCCGGCGTGCTGCTCACCGAAGCGATGGCGCAGAGCTCGGGCTGGCTGATCCTTGGTTTGACCAAGTTCGAGCGCATGCCCTTCCTCGCCATGGTCAAGGAAGCCAAGATGCGTGGCTTCGTCAGCCCCGGCTCGACACTGACGATCGAAGCCAAGATCGAACACGAAGGTTCAGGCTTCACCGTGACCTCGGCGAAGGTCCGCGTCGGCAAGGAGCTCAAATGCAATGCCGAGCTGACCTTCCGTCATATCCCCTTCCCCAGCCCGGACTTGCGCGTGCACATGGATGCGATGGCCACCAAGATCGGGTTTCCGCAGCAGGCAATGAGTAATGGCTGAGAAGGAAGTCTGGATCACCGGCGTCGGTCTGCTCTCCTCGCTTGGCGAGGGGCTGGATGCGCATTGGCAGGCGCTCGGTGAAAAGCGCGTCAATGCCGACGACAAGCGCCTCGCGCCATACGTGATCCATCCGATCGCGCCGGTCAGCTTCGACGCCCAGATCCCGAAGAAGGGCGATCAGCGTCAGATGGAGACGTGGCAGCGCATCGGCACCTATGCCGCCGGGCTGGCGCTCGATTCCGCCGGCGTCAAAGGCAATCAGGAAATCCTGTCGCGGATGGACATGATCATCGCTGCCGGTGGCGGCGAGCGTGACCTCAATGTCGACCTCGCGATCATGAATGCCGATGCGCAGGGCAAGCTGCCGCCCGCTTTGCTCAACGAGAAGCTGATGAACGAGCTGCGCCCGACGCTGTTCCTGGCGCAGCTCTCCAACCTGCTCGCCGGCAACATCGCGATCGTTCACGGCGTCTGCGGGACGTCGCGCACCTTCATGGGCGAGGAAGCCTCGAGCATCGACGCCGCGCGGATCGCGGTCGCACGCATCGGCGCCGGACAGAGCGACATCGCGCTGGTCGGCGCGGCGCACAACGGCGATCGCGGCGACCTCTTGATGCTTTATTCGTTCGGCGACTTCGCCCTCAAGGATCAATACGCGCCGGTCTGGGCTCGTAGGAACCACCCGGGCTTTGCCATCGGCTCCGCCGGCGCCTTCCTGGTGATGGAATCGCGCGAGCACGCCGAGGCGCGCGGCGCCAAGCCGTACGCCAAGCTGACCAGGGTGGTCGCCGATCTTGCCAAGCGCAAGCAACCCGGCGCTGTGACGAAGTCGCTGCAGACGATGTGGCCGCAGCTCGGGGTCAGCAACGACAACGCCGTGCTGATCACGGGCGCGACCGGCGCCGAGCCCGCGACGGGCGAGGAGCGCGAATTCCTCGGGCAGCATCCCGGCCTTGCCGTGCGCGCCACGGGGACGACCTTTGGGCACACCATGGAGGCCCAGTTCCCGCTCGGGCTCGCGCTGGCCGCGCTGTCGATTTCCCGCGGCGCGCTCTATCCTGCCAACGACCCGACCGGGCTGGAGGTTGAAAAGACCGAAGCGCCAACCCAGATTGTCGTGTTAGGGGTAGGCCACTGGCAGGGCGAAGGCATGGCACTGGTCGAGGCCGTCAAGTAATTCGGCGCAAGCACCGACGGGGACACCATGACAGCACCACGCGATAAATTCGGCCGACCGATCGTCGTCGTGACCGGCATGGGAATCGTGACGTCGCTCGGCGGCGGCAAGACCGACAATTGGAAGCGTCTGACCGCGGGCGAGTCCGGCATCAAGACCGTGACGCGCTTCCCGCTCGACAGTCTGAAGACGACGATGGCCGGCGCCGTCGATTTCGTCACCGTCGACCCGTTCTCCTCGACCAGCCTGTCGCAACGTCTGGCGGAGATCGCGACTGAAGAGGCACTGGAGCAATCCGGCATCGGCAGCAAGGGCGACTTCCCCGGCCCGCTGTTTCTCGCGGTCGCGCCGATCGAGACCGAGTGGCCGCAGCGGCTCGAAATCGCGCGCGAGGTTCCGACCAAGGACTTTGGCATCATCGATTATCTGGCGACCTGCAGCGGCGGCAAGTTTGCGCACTTCCACCGGCGCTTCACCTTCGGTTCGGTCGCGCTCAACCTCGCCGAGACCTTCGGCACCAAGGGGTCGCCGATCTCGCTCTCGACGGCTTGCGCGTCCGGCGCGACCGCGATCCAGCTCGGCGTCGAGGCGATCCGCCGCGGCGAAACCGATGCAACGCTGTGCGTCGCGACCGACGGCTCGGTCAATCCCGAAGCCATGGTGCGCTTCTCGCTGCTCTCGGCTCTCTCGACCCAGAACGATCCGCCCCAAGGCGCCTCAAAGCCGTTCTCGAAGAACCGCGACGGCTTCGTGATGGCCGAAGGCGCCGGCGCGCTCGTGCTGGAGAGCTACGAGGCCGCGATGGCGCGCGGCGCGCGTATCCTGGGCGTCGTCGCCGGCTGCGGCGAGCTCACCGACTCCTTCCATCGCACCCGTTCTGCCCCCGACGGCAAGCCGGCGATCGGCTGCGTGCGCAAGACGCTCGCGGATGCCGGGATGGAGCCCGAGCAGATCGACCACATCAACGCGCACGGCACCTCGACGCCGGAAAACGACAAGATGGAATATCTTGCCACCTCGGCGGTGTTCGGCGAACACACCAAAAACATCCCGGTGTCGTCGAACAAGTCGATGGTCGGCCACACCATCTCGGCCGCCGGCGCAGTCGAGGCGATCTTCTCGCTGCTCACGCTCGAGCATCAGCGGATTCCGCCGACGATCAATTACGAGGTGCCCGATCCCGCGATCCCGTTCGACGTGGTCGGCAACAAGGCGCGCGACGCCAAGGTGACCGCCGTGATGTCGAACTCGTTCGGATTTGGCGGACAGAACGCTTCGCTGATCCTGACGCGCGAGCCGGCTTAGGCCCGCGCCCTCGCCTCGATGAAACGCCTGATCCTTCGCACCAGGGCGCAGCTGCGCGACGCTGCCAAGCCCGTGGCCAATGTCGCCATTGGCGCGTTGACGACCGGCCTCTTGCGCACCACACGCTATTTCGATCCGGAGAAGACCGCGCGATTCTTCGGCCATGCCGCGCATTTCATCGGCCGCCGGCTGCGCGAGGATCGTATCGGCCGCGAGAACCTCACAGCGGCCTTCCCGGAGAAGTCACCGCAGGAGATCGAAGAGATCCTGACTGGCGTCTGGCACAACCTCGGACGCATCGGCGCCGAATTCGCGCATATCGACCGCATCTGGGACCACGATCCCGAGAATCCCGACAGACCGGGCCGCGTCGAATTCTCGGCGCGCAGCAAGCAGCTGTTCGACCAGTTGCGCGACGACGGCAAGCCGGCCCTGTTCTTCGCCGCGCATCTCGGCAACTGGGAGCTGTCGCCAATTGCCGCCGCAGCGCATGGGCTCGACGCCACCATCCTGTTCCGACGGCCGAACATCGAGGCCGCCGATCGCGCCATCGAGCGCATCCGCGCCGTCAATTTGGGCACGCTGGTCCCAGCCGGCCGCGATGCGCCGCTCAAGCTGGCGCAGGCGCTGAAGAACGGCCAGCACGTCGCGATGCTGGTCGATCAGTATTTGACCAACGGTGTTCCCGTCACCTTCTTCGGCCGCAAGACCACCGCGAACCCGCTGCTGGCGCGGCTGCGCCGGCAGATCGATTGTCCGATCCACGGCACCCGGATCATCCGCCTGCCCGACGGCCGTTTCCGCGGCGAGGTCACCGAGGAAGTGAAGCCGGTGTTCGACGCATCCGGCCAGATCGACATCCAGGGCACGATGCAGGCGATCACCGACATCGTCGAAGGATGGGTCCGCGAATATCCGGATCAATGGCTCTGGCTGCACCGGCGCTGGCGGTAAGGCTAGTCGCAAATCCAACCACGTCATTGCGAGCGAAGCGAAGCAATCCATTCGTCTGTTCGCGAAGCTGTGGATTGCTTCGTCGCTACGCTCCTCGCAATGACGGATAGACCTATTTCCCGGTCTTCACCCGCGTCCACAGTCGGTTGATGATCCGCTGCGTCGCCGGATCGCGCGCCGTGATCACGAACAGCTTCCTCTGCATCGCCTCGTCGGGATAGATGTTCTTGTCGTTGAAGATCTTCGGATCGATCAGCTTCTGGCTCGCCAGATTGCCGTTGGCGTAGGACAGGAAGTTCGAATTCTTCGCCGCGACGTCGGGACGGTAGAGGTAGTTGATCAGCTCATAGGCCTCCGTGACGTTCTTCGCATCCGCGGGGATCGCGAGATTGTCGAAGAACATCTGCGCGCCCTCCTTCGGGATCGTGTAGCCGATCTCGATCCCGGTCTTGGCTTCCGCCGCCCGGCTGCGCGCCTGCATGATGTCGCCCGACCATCCGACCACGAAGCAGATCTCGCCGGAGGCCAGCGCGCTGAGATATTCGGACGAATGGAATTTGCGCACGTAGGGCCGGATCTTGACGACGAGATCGGCGGCCTTCTCGAGGTCGGCCTGCTTGGTCGAGTTCGGATCGAGACCGAGATAGCTCAGCGCCGCCGGCAGGATGTCGTCGGCGGAATCCAGCATGTGGATGCCGCAATCCTTGAACTTGGCGAGGTTCTCCGGCTTGAACACCATGTCCCAGCTGTCGATCTTCGCGTCGGGCCCGAGGATCTTCTCGGCCATCTTCACATTGTAGCCGATGCCGGTGGTGCCCCACATGTAGTTGGCGCCGTAATTGTTGCCGGGATCGTAGGTCGCGAGCTGCGCCGTTACCACTGGCCATGCATTGGCGAGGTTCGGCAGCTTCGACTTGTCGAGCTTGAGGAACACCTTCGCGGTGATCTGGCGCTGCAGGAAATAGCCGGTCGGCACCACGACGTCGTAGCCCGACTTGCCGGCGAGCAGCCGGGTCTCCAGCGTCTCGTTGGCGTCGAACGTGTCGTAGACGACCTTGATGCCGGTTTCCCTTGTGAAGTCCTCGAGGACATCAGGCGCCATGTAGTTCGACCAGTTGTAGAAGTTGACCGTGCGCTCCTCCGCGCTGGCGGACGCAGCGAACAACAGAACCGTGGCGATCGTACCGACGAGGCTGACGAGACGACGGCTCTGCTTCTGCATTCTGGCCTACCTCTTGCGACGATGGACGGCGTCGGACAACCGCTCAAGCGCGGTGTCGAGCGTCGAGTCCTTCTTGGCGAAACAGAACCGCACCACCGACGTCACCGCATCCTGCTCGTAAAACGCCGACACTGGAATAGCCGCGACCTTGTAATCCCTAACAATTCGCCAGCAGAACTCCGCATCGGTCTCGTTGAGGCCGAGCGGCGACAGATCGACGGTGAGGAAGTAGGTCCCCTGCGATTTCAGCACCGGAAAGCCGATGCTCTCCAATCCCTTGGTCAGACGGTCGCGACTCCGCGCCATGTCCTTGCGCATCTCGAGGAAATATTCATCCGGCTTGCCGAGGCCGTACGCCACCGCGGCCTGCAGATTGGGCGCCGTCGTGAAGGTGAGGAACTGGTGCACCTTCGCAGCCACGCGCAGCAGCGGCGGCGCAGCGCAGACGAAGCCGATCTTCCAGCCGGTCAGCGAGAAGATCTTGCCGGCGCTGCCGACCTTGATGGTGCGGTCGCGCATGCCGGGGATTGTGATCAGCGGGATGTGCTCGCGGCCGTCGAACACGACATGCTCCCAGACCTCGTCGCAGATCGCGACCACGTCGAACTCCTGGCAGAACCGCGCCAGCAGTTCGAGGTCCTCGCGCGGATAGACCACTGCTGCCGGGTTGAGCGGATTGTTGAACAGCACCGCCTTGGTCTTGTGGTTGAAGACGCTGCGCAGCATCTCCTCGTTCAGCCGCCACTCCGGCGGCTCGAGCCGCAACAGGCGCGGAATGCCGCCGGCCTGGCGGATGATCGGCAGATAGGAATCATAGACCGGCTGGAAGCACACCACCTCGTCGCCCGGCTCGACCAAGGAGAGGATCGAGGAGGTCAGCGCCTCGGTGCCGCCGGAGGTCACCATCACCTCGGTCATCGGATCGAGCTTGAGCCCGTGCCAGTGGCCGTAATGCGATGCGATCGCCTGACGGAGCTCGGGGATGCCCATCATCGACGGATACTGGTTGTATCCGTTGATGGACGCGTCCGCGGCGGCGCGGCGGATATCCTCCGGTCCGGGATCGTCGGGAAAGCCCTGGCCAAGATTGATGGCATTGTTGTCGCGCGCAGCCTGCGACATCGCCTCGAAGATGGTGACGGGAAGGTCCGCGAAGACCTTGTTCATGGAGGTCATGTCAGGGATCAGCCGCCCGTCTTGGTCGGCAGTCCAGCCGCTTTCCAGCCGATGATGCCGCCCGCCAGATGCTTGTCATAGGGCAGGCCCACGGCCTGGGCGGCCAGCGAGGCCGTCACCGAGCGCTTGCCGGAGCGGCAGGCGAACACCACCTGCTTGCCTTTCGGATCGGGAATCGCCGCCGGATCGAACGTCGACAGCGGCACCACGACGCTGTCGGGATAGGCCTCGACGGCAACCTCGTTGGGCTCGCGGACGTCGACCAGGAGATAGCGGCCTTCCGCCACGCCCTTCGACACCTCGTCCGGAAACAAATCTTCCACCTTGTGGTCCGCCACGGAAATATCCTCCCGACTATTCGATTGGCGAGCGTCGCGCGGCCCGCCGGTCCGGGCCGCAAAGTCGCCCCTCGCGCCGAGAAAATCAAGCGCCCGAAACGGGTTAGATGATGCGCGGAAACGCTGGATCGTGGACCTAGATGGTAACCTGTGTCCCGACCTCGACCACCCGTCCGGTCGGGATCTGGAAATAGTCGGTGGCATCGTTCGAGGAGCGGCTCAGCGCGATGAACAGATGGTCCTGCCAGCTCGGCATGCCCGAATGCGCCGCCGGCTTCAGCGCGCGGCGGGACAGGAAGAACGAGGTCGACATGATGTCGAACTGCCAGCCGAGCTTGCGGGCGATCGCCAGCGTCTTCGGCACGTTCGGCTGTTCCATGAAGCCAAACTTCAGCGTCACTTTCGAGAAGGTCTCGGTCAGCTGCTCCATCCGCACCCGCTCGGACGGATCGATGCGCGGCGTCTGTGCGGTCTCGATGGTGAGGATGACGTTCTTCTCGTGCAGCACCTTGTAGTGCTTGAGGCTGTGCATCAGCGCGGTGGGTGCGCTGACGGGATCGCTGGTCAGGAACACCGCGGTGCCGGAGACGCGCTGCGGCGGCCGCTTCTCCAGCATCGCGACGAGGTCAGCGAGCGGGAATTCCAGCTTGCGCGACTTCTCGAACAGCAGCCGGCTGCCGCGCCGCCAGGTGTACATGACGACGATCATAGCGCCGCCAAGCGCCAGCGGCACCCAGCCACCCTCGAACACTTTGAGGAGGTTGGCGGCCAGGAACGTGATGTCGAGGAACAGGAAGGGCGCAACCAGCGCGGCGGCGGCGACCGGCGACCATCGCCAGACGCGCCAGATCACCACAAAGCCCATCATCGCCGTCACCACCATGGTGCCGGTCACCGAGATGCCGTAGGCCGACGCCAGTGCGCTCGAGGAGCGGAACATCAGCACCAGCACGATGACCGCGATGAACAGGAAGCGGTTGATGCGCGGCATGTAGATCTGGCCGGAATGGGCTTCCGAGGTGTGGCGGATCTCGAACCGCGGCATCAGGCCGAGCTGGATCGCCTGGCGCGTCAGCGAATAGGCGCCGGTGATGACCGCCTGGCTCGCGATCACGGTCGCGAGGGTCGCAAGCGCGACCATCGGGATCAGCGCCCAGTCCGGGAACATCAGGAAGAACGGGTTCTCGATGCCCTGGGGATTACCGATCAAGAGCGCGCCCTGCCCGAGATAGTTCAGCGCCAGCGACGGCAGCACGATGAACAGCCACGCGGTCTGGATCGGGCGCTTGCCGAAATGGCCGAGGTCGGCATAGAGCGCCTCGGCGCCGGTCACGGCGAGGAACACAGCGCCGAGCGTGATGAAGCCGATCACGCCGTGATGCAGCATGAACGACACCGCAAGGATCGGATTGAGCGCGTAAAGCACCTCGGGATGCCGCACGATCTGCGGCAGCGCCGCAATCGCGATCACGGCGAACCACACGCACATCACCGGGCCGAAGAAGGCCGCGACGCGCGCGGTGCCGCGCGACTGCACCGCGAACAGGATGACCAGGATCACCACGGTAAGCGGGACGACATAGGGATCGAAGGTCGAGGTGACGAGCTTGATGCCCTCGATTGCGGACAGCACCGAGAGCGCCGGCGTGATCACGGCATCGCCATAGAACAGCGCGCCGCTGATGATGCCGAGCAGCACGATGGCGCCGGCGCCTTTGGTGGCCACGCGCTGCGCCAGCGCCATCAGCGCCAGCGTGCCGCCCTCGCCATTGTTGTCGGCGCGGAGCAGGATCACGACGTATTTCAGCGTGACGACCACGATCAGCGCCCACAGGATCAGCGACACCACGCCGAGCACCGCATGGGCCGTCACACCGCCCTCGCCGCCGGCCGCCGCCACGACGGCTTCGCGCAGCGCGTACAGCGGGCTGGTGCCGATGTCGCCATAGACGACACCGATGCTGCCGAGCATCAGCGCCTTGAAGGTGGCGGTTGAATGCGCCTCGCCATGGCCATTTGCCGCGGGCGTTTCCGCCGCGGTGATCGCACTCTCGGATGACATGGGAAGCTGCGCCTCTGTCTTCTGCCGCACTGCACAATGCCGGGTTGCAGGCCTATACTCCCAGCAGGAATGCATAGGTTAGCACGGATTCAGGCCTCCACTATGCGTAACACGCATAGATCACGGCTTTTCAACGCCGGAATTCGCTGCTGGCTCAAATAGTTACCTGGGTACCCACTTCAACCACCCGACCGGTCGGGATCTGGAAATAGTCGGTGGCATCGTTGGCGGACCGGCTCATCGCGATGAACAGATGGTCCTGCCACTGCGGCATCCCGGACTGGGCCGACGGCTTCAGCGAACGGCGCGACACGAAGAACGAGGTCGACATGATGTCGAACTGCCAGCCGAGCTTGCGGGCGACCGCGAGCGCCTTCGGCACGTTCGGCGATTCCATGTAGCCGAAGCGCAGCCGCACCGCGGTGAACTTGTCGCTGACCTTCTCCATGTTGACGCGCTCCGACAGGTCGACGCGCGGCGTCGGCGCGGTCTCGATGGTCAGGATCACGTTGTGCTCGTGCAGCACCTTGTTGTGCTTGAGATTGTGCAGCAGCGCGGTCGGCACGAAGCTGGGGTCGCTGGTCAGGAATACCGCGGTGCCCTTGACGATGTGCGGCGGCCGCTTCTCCAGACTGTGGATCAGGTCGCGCAGCGGCACCTCGATGCGACGGGTCTTGGCGATCAGGATCGCGGCGCCGCGGCGCCAGGTCCAGATCATCGTCGCCATCACGACGCCGAACAGCAGCGGCACCCAGGCGCCCTCGAACAGCTTCAACAGGTTGGCGCTGAAGAAGGTCATGTCGACGATCACGAACGGCAGGATCAATGCGGCGGCCGACGCCACGCGCCAGTTCCACAGCTTCCAGATCACGATGAAGCCCATGATGCCGTCGGCGACCATCGTGGTGGAAACCGCGATGCCGTAGGCCGAGGCGAGCCCGCTCGAGGTGCGGAACAGCAGCACCAGCAGCAGCACGCCGATCAGCAGCAGCCGGTTCACGCGCGGCAGATAGATCTGCCCGGCATGGGTCTCCGAGGTGTAGCGGACCTCGAAGCGCGGCAGGAGCCCGAGCTGCACTGCCTGGCTGATCAGCGAATAGGCGCCGGTGATGACCGCCTGGCTCGCGATCACCGTCGCCGCGGTAGCGAGCCCGACCAGCGGCAGCAGCAGCACGTCCGGCACCATCCGATAGAACGAGTTCTCGATCGCGGCGGGATCGGACAGCACCAGCGCGCCCTGCCCGAAATAGTTCAGCAGCAGCGACGGCAGCACGAAGAACAGCCAGCCGGACTGGATCGGCTTGCGGCCGAAATGCCCGAGATCGGCGTACAGCGCCTCGCCGCCGGTCACCGCGAGGAACACCGCGCCCAAGGTCACCAGGCCGACGGTGCCGTGGGTCAGCATGAACTGGATCGCGTAATACGGATTGATTGCCGCCAGCACCGACGGATCGTCCATGATGTGGACGACCCCCATCACCGCGAGCGAGGCGAACCACACCACCATGACCGGCCCGAACGCGGAGGCGACGCGCGCGGTGCCGTTGCGCTGCACCGCGAACAGCACGACCAGGATCAGGATCGTCAGCGGCACCACATAGTGCTCGAGATGCGGCGTCGCGAGCTTGAGGCCTTCGACCGCCGACAGCACCGAGATCGCCGGCGTGATCATGGAATCGCCGATGAACATCGAGGCGCCGACCACGCCGAGCGCAAGCAGCGGCCAGCTGCGCCGTCCGATCGCGCGCTGGCCGAGCGCCATCAGCGACAGCGTGCCGCCCTCGCCATTGTTGTCGGCGCGCAGCAGCAGCAGCACGTATTTCGCGGTGACGACGGTGAACAGCGCCCACAGGATCAGGCTGAGCACGCCGAGCACCATGACGCGGGTGACCGGCTGGCCGTGCGCGGCGCCGCCGACCGCCTCGCGGAATGCGTAGAGCGGCGAGGTTCCGATATCGCCGAACACCACCCCGATGCTGCCTAGCGTCAGGGCCCAGAAGCCGGAGGTGACCTTACCCTCCTGGGCTTCGGTTGATGAAACGCTGACGGCCATGGCGAGGTTGGAACGCCCGATCGGTTGATTTGATGCGCGCGGCTATCGACGCTTCCGCTCCGGCTGTCAACCGAGCACAAGGTCACCCTTGCGGTAGCATGGTAACCCGGAGTTATGGCTTCAGATCCGGCGGCAATGGCGGATTTTCCCGCATCAACGTGATGGTCACGCGACGGTTCGCCGGCAGCGTCGGATCGTCGGGAAACAGCGGCTGGCCGTCGGCCTTGCCGGAAACCGCGAAAATGTGCGACGGCGGCAGCCCTTCCCGCTCCAGGATCTGCCGCACCGCGTTGGCGCGGTCGGCGGACAGGTCGAAGGCGTCGTAATCGCTGCGCGCCGGCACGAAGCCTGCGGCTGTATGCCCCACGATCGCGACCCGCAGCGGCGTCGCCTTCAACGGCGCGGCGAGCTTCTGGATCAGTCGGCGGGTGCGCTCATACGGCTCCCTGGAGCCGTCGGCGAACATCGAGCGGCCGTCCTGGTCGACGATCTCGAGGTTGAGCCCCTCCTTGGTCTCCTCGAACATGATGTTCTTGGAGATCTCGGTCAGCTCCGGCATGTCCTGCAGCGCCTGCCGCAGCGAGGCGGAGGCGAGCGCGAATTCGCGGTCGATCTTCAGCCGCGCGCCGTTGATCTGGCTGCGCTCCTTTTCGTCCGGCGTCGGATTGGCCGAGGAGTCCTCCGGCGAGATGTGCTCGACATTCTTCAGCTTCGGCCGGGTCGGCAGACCGTCGGACTCGACGATGCCGGAATAGCGCACATTGGTCTGCACGCCGAAAGCGTCGCGCATCGAGCCGGCGACGATCTTCAGCTTGTTGTTGTCCATGGTCGAGAACGCGACGAGCATCACGAAGAAGCTCATCATCAGGCCCATCAGGTCGGCGAAGGTCACGAACCAGCCGTGACCTCCGGTATGGGCGTCGCCGCGCTTTTTCTTGGCCATTGTCGCGTTTTTCCGGCTGCGTTACCCGAAAGCGCCGGCCGGTCAGGCCGGAACCGGCTCGCCTTCCTCGTGGCGATGCTTCTCCGGCAGATAGGCCAGCAGCATCTCGCGCACCAGCGCCGGGCTCTTGGAATCGCGGATCATCAGGATCCCGTCGATGATCAGCGTGCGGTTGGTCTCCTCGTCGAGCAGCTTGCCGTGCAGCTTGTCGGCGATCGGCAGGCAGAACAGGTTGGCGACCAGCGCGCCGTACAGCGTCGCGAGCAGCGCGGTCGCCATGAACGGGCCGAGCTTGGAAGGGTCCGTCATGTTGGCGAACATCTGCACCATGCCGATCAGCGTGCCGATCATGCCGAAGGCCGGCGCGCAGTCGCCGATCGCGCGATAGATCTTGCTGCCCTCGTCGAGGTGCATCAGGAAATTGTCGCGGTCGCGCTCCATGTTGTCGCGGATGAATTCGAGGTCATAACCGTCGGCGACGTAGCGGATGCCCTTGGCGAGGAACGGCTCGTCGGTCTCGACCTTCTCGAGGCCAACCGGGCCCTGCTTGCGGGCGATCTCGGCGATGCGCGCGAGCTCCTCGACGAGGTCGCGCGCCGACAGCCGGCTCATCGTGAAGGCAAACTTGGCGCCGAGCGGCAGGCCATGCAGCATCACGCCGAGCGGAAAGCGGATCATCGTCGCTGCAATCGAACCGCCGAAGATGATGATCATGGCATGTTCGGAAATGAACATGTGCAGGTCGCCGCCCATGAACATCATCACCGCGATGACGATGATGCCGGCCAGCAGCCCGGCGCCTGTCATGATATCCATGAAAAACTCCAACGCGAACGCAACCCGCCTGTCCTGGACGGCGCGCAGCCCAAGGCGGGCCGCGTGGAAAAACCCTAACGTTAATGCCATTAAGGACGCGTTACTGAATTTGGTAGGGATAACAACGGGTAAACGGCTGCCTTTTCGCGATGTCGTTGAAGATGCTGGCTTTCCGCATGCAACGCGGTCGCCGCATGCGCAAAAGATCTCCCCGTAGAACAACGGACATGAGATAGATTCGCTGAGAGCGTTTTCGAGCGAAAGCCTGTCCCGGACTTGATCCGGGATGGGTACCGGTTCGCGTGAAGAAAGCGCGTTAACACAAGAATCTAGAGCCCCGTTCCGATTCAATCGGAACGGAAAAGGCTCTAGAGGAAACCAACCAGCGAGCAGGACAGAATGAAGGCGGTCGTCGTCGAGCAATACGCACCCATCGATCAGATCGAGCTGAAGGAGATCGCCACCCCCGAACCCGCTGCCGGACAGATCCGCATCCGGGTCCACGCTGCGAGCATCGGCTTCGTCGATGGGCTGAAGGTCGAGGGCCGCTACCAGACCAAGGATGCCCTGCCCTTTACGCCCGGCGCGGAATTCGCCGGCGTGGTCGATGCGGTCGCGAGCGACGTCACCGGCATCACCCCGGGCATGCGGGTGATGGGCGCGGCGCGCTCGGGCGCGCTCGCCGAGCAGATCGTGGTGCCGCCTGAAGCGGTCGAGACCATGCCCGACGGATTGTCGATGGAAGCCGCCGCGGCCTTCCGGACCAACTACCTCACCGCGCTGTATGCGCTCGGCGAGCGCGGCGCGCTCAAGGCCGGCGAACAGTTGCTTGTGCTCGGTGCCGCCGGCGGCACCGGCGTCGCCGCGATCCAGGTCGGGAAGCTGCTCGGCGCGCGCGTCATTGCCGCTGCCTCGAGCGAGGAGAAGCGCAGGTTCGCCGCAAGCTTCGGCGCCGATGCCGTCGTCGACTACACGAAGGCCGATTGGCGCGACGCGCTGAAGGATGCGACCGGCGGCCAGGGTCCCGATGTGATCTTCGATCCGGTCGGCGGCGAGGTCTCGCTGCAGGCATTCCGCTCGATCGCCTGGAACGGCCGCCATGTCGTGGTCGGCTTTGCGGCCGGCAGCATTCCTGCTTTGCCGTTCAATCTGCCGCTGCTGAAGGGCGGCCTTCTGATCGGCGTCGATGCCGCCCAGATCGCGCGCCGCGAACCCGAGGCGCAGGCGCGCGTGATGACGCAATTGTCGGCGTGGCTGAACGATGGCCGCCTGACGCCGGTTGTCGGCAAGGTGTTCGCGTTTGACGATTTCCGTGCGGCGTTCACGACCATGCGGACCCGCGCCGCGCTCGGCAAGATGGTGGTGCGGATCGGTTAGCGGGAGAGGCATCGCTCTCGCCTCGCACCCGGTGTCGTCCCTGCGAAAGCAGGGACCCATACTCCGCGGCGGATGTCGTGAGAGAGGGACTCGTCGTTCCACCATCGCTCACCAACAACCATTCGTGGTTATGGGTCCCTGCTTTCGCACTAGGGCGGCACTTCGGTTTGGACGGAGGTGCCGCCATGTTGTCACGGATTGACTGGACGCTGGGCCGGTTCGGGGATCGTCGTCTCGATAAAGGGGGGCGGCGCTTGTCGGACGCATGGTTGCGGGCAAGGATGTATGCCTGCGGCGGCTTTCGAAGGGGAACCGGGCGCTGGAAGTGCGGTTCAACCGCTTTCTCGGCAATGGCAAAGTGACAGCGGAACGGATCATCGAAAGCTGGAGC
>NZ_LGHK01000135.1 GCF_001908235.1 Bradyrhizobium sp. NAS96.2 | reverse complement strand
CGAGCGGGGTCGGCGAGGTCATCGRCGCCSGGCGTGCTAGACGGCGCGGCCGGTGCGGGGGCGGGCGCGATGGAGTTCTCGGCAGGCGGCTGCGCGGCGGGTGCCGCGGGCTCGCTGTGCTCGATCGCCGGCACTTGTGGGGCGGAACTGGTGTCGAGCAGGTTCATCGCCATCTTGGCGGTGGAGAGCAGGATCACGACCACGCTCGCGCCGACCAGCAGCGAGCGGATCTTGGAGGTGATGGTCGAGGGCTGGGCCTCGGGCGCGCCGGTCGCGGCTGCGCCGGCCTTGGCGCCGGACTTGACGGCAGCAGCCTTCGCGGCCTTGTCGGCCTTCTCCTTGGCCTTGGCGGCGGCCTTGCTCGCTGCGCGCGCCGCCTTCTCGTTGACGGGTTGTGCGGCGGCGGCCTGCGCTGCGCGGCGGGCGGCGGCGATGAAGCTCGACGTCGAGACCGGCTCCTTCTTGCCGGCAGGAAGATCAGAGATCGCGCGCTCGGAATCCGCGATCCGCTCCGATGGCGACGACACCCGGCCCGACGGGCGCGTGCCCGGCTCGAGCGGATGATCCGGCGGCAGTTCAGGTGCCAGCGCAGCGCGTGCGGACGCAGCATGCGGCTCGAGGATCTCGCTGATCGCGCGCGGCGGCAGCGGCGGCGGCGCGGCCTCGACCGGCTGGGCGGCATGGAATTCGCGCGGCGCGGACATGAAGTGCTCCTGCGCCAGCGCAGGATTGGGCAATTCGGGCCGATACGATTCAGCCTTGTAGGATTCAGGCTGGGGCTGCGCGATCGGCTGCATCGCCGCGCGCGGCATCTCCATCCGCGGTGCGTCCATCCGCAGTTCGGCCGGTGCGGGGGCAGGCGGGGCCGGCGGCGGCGCGGTGCGCACCGTGCGCAGATCGTTCTCGATCATCGCCAGCCGATCGACGACGTGGCCGAGCGTGTTGTGAACGGTCTCCAGCGAATCCTGGGTGCGGCGATCGGTCTCCGACTGGCTGAAGCGGATGTCGGACAGCTCGCGCTTCACCAAATCGACGATGCCGCTGTCCATCATCGGCTGCGGCGCTGATGAGTTGACGCTGTTGCGGGTGGCGTCGGCGAGCGAGGCGATATGGGCGTGCTGCGCCTCGAGGTGCCGCATGATGTCATGCAGCCCTTCCTCGACCCGGCCGAGATTGCCGGAGCGCTGGTCGGCGGACTCCAGGCGCTCGAGCAGGTAGGAGACGCGCTGTTCGAGATGGGTGAATGCCGACGAGCTGTCGTTGCCGACCTGCAGGCGGTCGATCCGCTCCGACAGCGAGCGCAGGGCGCCCTCGATGGCGTCGGTATTGTCATAGCCGGCCGGCCGCTCGCGACCTTCCAGCGACGAGGCCAGTGCCGCAATGCGTTGCTCGATCCCCGCGAAAGCGTCGCCGTAGGAATCCCCGCGCGACATCTGCGACAGCTGGTCGACCTTCGCCGCCAGCGCATGCACGTCCCCGGAGAGCTGCAGCAGCGCGTCGTTGGAGGCGACATTGGAGACGATGGCGCGCAGCGCCGCGATCGCGCTCTCGAGCTGATGCACCGTCGACGGATCGTCGTTGGCGCGCAGGATCATGTCGAGCTTGGCGCCGAGATTGCGGATCGCCTCGTCGTAGCCGGTGAGCTGCTCGGCGGGCGTCAGTGTGCGCAGCGCCTCGCGGATGTCCGACAGCGCGCGTTCGATGCCGGCAATCGCCTGGCCCTGGCCGTTGTTGCTGTCCTGACGGATCTCGTCGATCCGGTGATGCAGCGAGCGGATCTCGTTCTCGATCGACTCGATCGCCCGGCGCGGCATCGCCTCGGTGATGGCCTGACGGATTTCCGCCAGCTCGCCGCGGAACGACGCGATCGACTGCTCGATATGGTCGGGCCGCTGCAGCGCCTCGATCTGGCTCGTGATCTTGAGCAGATGACGCTCGAGCGAGGAGAAGTCCGGCCCGGCCGGCGCCGCGGGCGGCGGCGCGTAAGCGGCCATCGGCGGCGCAGATTGCTGCACCGGCGGCGCACTGCGCTGTGGCATCTGCCGGGGCGCGGGCCCATCGAGCTCATTCTGGCGCGCGGCGATTTCCGCGATCGCGGAATCGAACGACGCTGGGCTCAGCGGTGGCGAGGGGCGGTAGACCTGCGCTGCGGCGCGCTCGACCGCCTCGGCCTGGCGCAGCCTCTCCTCTAGTTGCCGGTCCTGCATTTGCGGCTCCCGCTGCATCTGCGCTTCACGCATCGGCTGCGGTTGGGGCTGCGGCTCGCGCGCCGGCTGTGGCCGCGAGATCTGCGACAGCCGCGCATCGAGGCGCGAGATCGCGTCGTTGAGCTGCCGTGCGACCGCGGGCTGGCCGCGCGGCACTTCGGCACGCACGGCTTCGGCGCGCGTCAACGGTTTTGCAATCTGCTCGATCTGGCGGGTGATCGCGTCGAGCCGCTGATGGATGTCAGCGACTTCGCGGCTTTCCCGGCTCGGCATCGGCTGCCGCTGCTCCATGCGCCAATCCGGCGGGCTCGGTTCACCGACGGTGGAATTGAGCCAGTCGTTCAGCGACATGCCGGCGCGACGCGCAGCCGCTTCGGCCCTGTCGCGGACGGAGGGATCGATGCCGTCAACACTCCACGATACGCGCGAATTCATGATTCCGTCCGGTCCCGACTCCGGCGCCATACTCTGCGCCCGCAGCCTCCCCGCGCATTCCCGTTAAGAGACAATCGAATTCTGCGCTGGTCGTCTGCTTCAGCTGCTGACTTTTTCCCGTCACGGTAAATAACGGGTTAAGGAATGCAGCTGGCGGGCCTTAAAGTTAGGGAATCCGGGAACCTGTTGCGCCGGATCAGGACAGGCCTATCGTTTTCAGGCAACGCGGATTCCGCCACGCCCGACGACACGCCAGCAACGCCGCGATTGTTTCTAGCCGTTGCCTTCGCGCTTGCCGTCGTCGAGCGCCAGCACATTGCTGCGGCCGGACATCGCCGACAGCGCGTCGAGCGCCTCCTCGCACCACTCCACCACCATGCGCTCATGGCGCATCCCAAGCCGCAGGCTGAGCATCTTGCCGACGTCGGCCGGCGGCGCGGTGCCGTCGGGAAAGCGCTTGTTGAGCAGGCGCTCGTAACGCTCATAGCGATCGCGGTGATGCTCCAGCCGCGCCATCAGGTCGGTGCGCAGCGGCTCGATGTCGACGCAGTCGAGCGCGTAGAGCCGGACCAGAAGATCGTCCTTGATCGAGGGCGGAACGCTCGGCCGCGCCGCCCAATGCTTCAACGCCGCGCGGCCCTCGGCCGTCAGCGTGTAGACCAGCTTGTTGGGCTTGCCGGATTGCACCACCTCGCGGCCCTGGACATGGCCCTTGTCGCGCAGCCGGGAGAGCTCCCGGTAGATCTGCTGATGGTCGGCCTTCCAGAAGAAGCCGATCGAGGCGTCGAACGTCTTGGCGAGCTCATAGCCCGTCATCGGACGTTCCGTGAGGCAGGCGAGGATTGCGTCACCGAGTGCCAACGCCCACCTCCATCTCAGTTCCCGAGTTCGCCATTCCGAAGTTCGCTTGACTTTATGCGCTACTGTGCATATGCGTCAATATGCATATGGTGATCGGCGTGCCGCCATGTCGCGCGCGGCCGATGTTCAGGCTTCTTACAACCCCGCCGCAGGAGACGTCCGAATGAGCAAGCCGGGCCTCGACAAGTGGTACGCCTACATGAAGTCCCACGACACCGCCGCTTTGTGGGATCTGCTGCATCCCGACGCGGTGTTCGAAAGTCCGGTCGTGCACACGCCGCAGCGCGGCCGCGACATCACCTTCAAATATCTCACCAGCGCCGCCAAGGTGCTCGGCGGCCCGACCTTCAAATATTTGGGCGAATGGAAGAACGACACCGGCGCGGTGCTCGAGTTCGAGAACGAGATCGACGGCATCAAGCTCAACGGCGTCGACATCATCACGTTCGACGGTGACGGCCGGATCACGCATTTCAAGGTGATGGTGCGTCCGCTCAAGGCGATCAACCTGCTGCATCGGATGATGGGCGAGGAGTTGATGAAGCAGAGCGGCGCAACGTCGCAATCGTAAAGCATGATCCGGACCCGAAGGGCCGCGTTAGCGCAAAGTGCGAAGCGGTTTTCCGAAAAGATCATGCTCAAACAAAGGGCTAAAGCGCGATAACGAGCCGACCCAATCTCATCGCGCTTTCGTCTCGCTAGGACCTGCCGCGGACCCTCCGAACCGGATAAGGTCCGCTCCAACAAACCCAAGGACACGCTGCGCAGCATAGGTCGCACATGCGGCCGCGAGCCAGCCGGGAGATCAGCATGCCGACCTACAAAGCCCCCGTCGAAGACGTCAGCTTCCTGCTCAACGACGTTTTCCAGATCGATCGCTACGGCAATCTTCCCGGCTTCACCGATGCGTCGGCCGATGTGCGCGAGGCGATCCTCGGCGAGGCCGCCAAGCTCAGCGAGGAGGTGCTGCAGCCGCTCAATCGCACCGGCGATCTCGAAGGCTGCAAGCGTAATGACGACGGCAGCGTCACCACGCCGAAGGGATTCAAGGACGCTTTCAAGCAGGTCGCCGAAGGCGGCTGGCTCGGCCTCTCGGCGCCGACCGAATTTGGCGGCCAGGGCCTGCCGGTGACGCTGTCGCAGGCGGTCAACGAATTCCAGATCTCCGCCAACATGGCGTTCTCGATGTATGGCGGCCTGACCATGGGCGCGACCGCGGCACTGCTGGTGCACGGTACCCCGGAGCAGAAGAAGACCTACGTGCCGAAGATGGTCGCCGGCGAGTGGACCGGCACCATGAACCTGACCGAGCCGCAATGCGGCACCGATCTCGGCCTGCTTCGTACCAAGGCGGTGCGCCAGCCGGACGGCAGCTTCAAGATCACGGGCACCAAGATCTTCATCTCCGCCGGTGAGCACGACCTTGCCGACAACATCATCCATCTCGTGCTGGCGCGCATCGAAGGCGCGCCGGCCGGCATCAAGGGCGTCTCGCTGTTCGTCGTGCCGAAGGTGCTGGTCAACGCCGACGGCTCGCTCGGCCAGCGCAACGGCGTCACCTGCGGCTCGATCGAGCACAAGATGGGCATCCACGGCAATTCCACCTGTGTGATGAACTACGACAACGCCACCGGCTGGCTGATCGGCGAAGAGAACAAGGGCATGCAGGGCATGTTCGTGATGATGAACGAGGCTCGCCTCGGCGTCGCCGTGCAGGGCCTAGCGCAGTCCGAAGTCGCCTATCAGAACGCGGTCGCCTATGCGCGGGAGCGGCTGCAGGGCCGTTCGCTGACCGGCGCCAAGGCTGCCGACAAGCCGGCCGATCCGATCATCGTGCATCCCGACGTGCGCCGCACGCTGCTCACCATCCGCGCCTTCAACGAGGCGGCGCGCGCCATGGTGGTGTGGACCGCGCTGAAGAGCGACGTCGCGCACCGCTCCAATGATCCGAAGGACCGCCAGGCCGCAGACGATCACATGGGCCTGATGACGCCCGTGCTGAAGGGCGTCCTGACCGACACCGGGTTCGCCAACACGGTCTCGGCGCAGCAGATGTTCGGCGGCCACGGCTATATCGCCGAGCACGGCATGGAGCAGTTCGTGCGCGATGCGCGCATCGCGATGATCTATGAGGGCGCCAACGGCATCCAGGCGCTCGACCTGGTCGGACGCAAGCTGCCGCGCGACGGCGGCCGCGCCGCGATCGCGTTCTTCGGCGAGGTCACGGCCTTTGCCAAGGAGCATGGCGCTGACGAGGCGATGAAGCCGTTCATCACCCCCCTCTCCACCGCGCTCGGCCATCTGCAGCAGGCCACCGGATGGCTGATGCAGAACGCGCTGACCAAACCCGACAATGCCGGCGCCGCCGCGACCGACTACATGAAATTGTTCGGTCTCGTCGCACTCGGCTACATGTGGGCGAAGATGGCCAAGGTGGCGCAGGACAAGGCCGCCGCCGGCACGACGCCGTACCTCAACACCAAGCTCGTGACCGGCCGCTTCTTCATGGAGAGGCTGCTGCCGGAGACTGCCGTGCATCTGGCCCGGATCCAGAGCGGCAGCGCCACCACGATGGAACTGGCTGCGGAAGCGTTCTGAAGCGTTTTCCGGCGAAGTGGATACCGGTTCGCGTGAAGAAAACGTGCCAAACAAGAAAGCCTTGAAAATTACCGCCGCGCCGCTGCGGCGGCGCTTCCTTCCGTATATATTATGATCCTCATATCAAGGAGGGCGTCATGCCTGAGGCATACATCTACGATCACGTTCGTACCCCGCGCGGCCGCGGCAAGGCCGACGGCGCGCTGCACGAGGTCACCGCGCTGGCGCTCGCCACGGTGCCGCTGAAGTCGCTGAAAGAGCGCAACAATCTTCCCGAAGACTCCGTCGACGACGTCGTGCTCGGCGTGGTCGATCCGGTCGGCGAGGCCGGAAGCGACATCGCGCGCTTCGCCGCGCTGAACGCCGGCCTCGGCGAGAAGGTGCCGGGCGTGCAGATCAGCCGCTTCTGCGCCTCCGGCCTCGATGCCGTGAACTTCGCCGCGGCCCAGATCATGAGCGGCCAGCATGAGCTCGTGATCGGCGGCGGTGCGGAATCGATGAGCCGCGTCGGCATCGGCGCCTCCGGCGGCGCCTGGCCGATGGATCCGTCGATGGCGGTGCCGGCCTATTTCATGCCGCAGGGCATCTCGGCCGATCTGATCGCGACCAAATACGGCTTCTCGCGCGATGACGTCGACGCCTACGCGGTGCAGAGCCAGCAGCGCGCGGCTAAGGCCTGGGACGAAGGCCGTTTCAACAAGTCGGTGGTGCCGGTCAAGGACGTCAACGGCCTGACCATCCTCGCCAAGGACGAGCACATGCGCCCGACCACGACAATGCAGTCGCTGGCGCAGTTGCAGCCGTCATTCGCTGCGATGGCGGCGATGGCCGGCTTCGACGCGGTGGCGATCCAGTCGCATCCCGAGGTCGAGAAGGTCAACTACGTGCACCACGCCGGCAACTCCTCCGGCATCGTCGATGGCGCCGGCGCCGTGCTGCTCGGCAGCAAGGAAGCGGGTGCGAAACATGGCCTGAAGCCGCGTGCGAAGATCCGCGCCTTCGCCAATATCGGCTCGGAGCCCGCGATGATGCTGACCGGCCCGGTCGACGTCACCGAAAAACTGTTCGCGCGCTCCGGCATGAAGAAGTCGGACATCGATTTGTTCGAGCTCAACGAGGCGTTCGCCTCGGTGGTGCTGCGCTACATCCAGGCGTTCGACATCGACAACGCCAAGATCAACGTCAACGGCGGCGCGATCGCGCTCGGCCATCCGTTAGGGGCGACCGGGGCGATGATCCTCGGCACCGTGCTCGACGAGCTCGAGCGCACCAACAAGGAAACGGCGCTCGTCACGCTGTGCATCGGCGGCGGCATGGGCACCGCCACCATCATCGAGCGCCTGTAACCGAGAAGGCCGCGTCATCCTGAGGTGCGAGGGCAACAGCCCGAGCCTCGAAGGATGGATAGATTTACCGGGTCATCCTTCGAGGGCCTCGCAAGAGCGAGGCCACCTCCAGCGACAAAGGCAAAGCCTTTGCGCGGGGATGACGGAGAGATTGGGAACCGCAACATGGCTTACAAGAATTTCAAGTTCGACGTTGACGCCGACGGCATTGCGCTCGTCACCTGGGACATCCCGGGCCGTTCGATGAACGTGTTCGACGAGGTCTCCACCCAAGAGATCGGCGAGATCATCAAGCAGACCACCGCCGATGCCGCGATCAAGGGCGTCGTGATCACCTCGGCGAAGGAGGCGTTCTGCGCCGGCGCCGACCTCTCGATGCTCGAGGGCATGAACCGCAGCTACGCCCAGCTCTTCAAGGAGAAGGGCGAGGAAGCCGCGAACCAGATGCTGTTCGAGCAGAGCCGCCAGATGTCGCTGGCGTTCCGCGCGATCGAGACCTCGGGCAAGCCGTGGGTCGCGGCGATCAACGGCCTCGCGCTCGGTGGCGGCTTCGAGATCACGCTGGCCTGCCACTACCGCGTTGCAGCCGAGAACCCGAAGACCCGGCTCGGCCTGCCCGAGATCAAGGTCGGCCTGTTTCCAGGCGCCGGCGGCACCCAGCGCGTGCCGCGTCTCGTGCAGCCGGCGGATGCGATGCAATTGCTGCTCAAGGGCGAGGCGGTCAATCTCACGCGCGCCAAGGCGCTCAACCTGATTCACGCCGTGGTGCCCGCAGCCGATTTGATCAAGACCGCCAAGGACTGGATCAAGGGTGGCGGCAAGGCGGTCGCGCCGTGGGACGAGAAGGGTTTCAAGCTGCCCGGCGGCCCCGTCTTCTCCAAGATGGGCATGCAGATGTTCCCGGCCGGCAACGCGATCTATCGCCGCGAGACCTACGACAATTATCCGGCCGCGCGCGCCATCATGAGTTGCGTCTATGAAGGCCTGCAGCTGCCGATCGACGCGGCGCTGCGGGTCGAGTCGCGCTACTTCACCAAGGTGCTGCGCTCGAAGGAGGCGGCGGCGATGATCCGCTCGCTGTTCCTGTCGATGCAGGAGCTGAACAAGGGCGCGCGCCGCCCGGCGGGCGTGCCGCCGACCAAGGTCAAGAAGCTCGCCGTGATCGGCGCCGGCTTCATGGGCGCTAGCGTCGGCTACGTCTCGGCGCAGGCCGGCATCGACGTCGTGCTGGTCGATCGCGACCAGGAGAGCGCCGACAAGGGCAAGGGCCACGCCAAGACCGTGGTCGACGGCCTGATTGCCAAGGGCCGGATGAAGCAGGACGCCGCTGACGCCATCCTGGCGCGGATCTCGGCGACATCGGACTACAACGTGATCGCGGACTGCGACCTCGTCATCGAAGCGGTGTTCGAGGACCGCAACGTCAAGGCGGACACTTATGCCAAGGCGCAGCCGCTGCTGAAGCCGGGTGCGATCTTCGCCTCCAACACCTCGACCCTGCCGATCAATTCGCTGGCCGAAGAGTTCAAGGACCAGGGCAAGTTCATCGGCATCCACTTCTTCTCGCCGGTCGAGAAGATGATGCTGGTAGAGATGATCCTCGGCAAGAACACCGGCGACGTCGCGCTGGCGACCGCGCTCGACTATGTCCGTGCGATCGGCAAGACGCCGATCGTGGTGAACGATAGCCGCGGCTTCTTCGCCAATCGCTGCGTGATGCGCTACATCTCCGAGGGCAACGAGATGCTGCTCGAGGGCGTGCCGCCGGCGATGATCGAGAACACCGCCAAGATGGCCGGCATGCCGGTCGGCCCGCTGTCGCTGCAGGACGAGGTCGCGCTCGATCTCGGCCTCAAGATCACCAAGGCGACCGAGGCCGATCTCGGCCCCAACGCGATCGACCAGGCGCAGAAGAAACTGATGGTCGAGATGGTCGAGAACCAGGGCCGCTACGGCCGCAAGAACGGCAAGGGCTTCTACGATTATCCCGAGAAGGGCAAGGGCCAGAAGAGCCTGTGGCCGGGGCTGGCCAATCTGCAGCCCAAGCAGCTCGATCCCGATACGCTCAGCGTCGAGGAATTGAAGCAGCGCTTCCTGGTGGTGCAGGCGGTGGAAGCCGCACGCACCGTCGAGGATCACGTCATCACCGACGTACGCGAGGCCGATGTCGGCTCGATCCTCGGCTTCGGCTTCGCGCCGTTCACCGGCGGTGCGCTGTCCTACATCGACTTCATGGGCACGAAGAAGTTCGTCGAACTCTGCCACAGCTTCGAGAAGAAATACGGCTCGCGCTTCACGCCGCCGAAGCTGCTCGAGGAGATGGCGGCCAAAGGCGAAACCTTCTACGGCCGCTTCCCGCCGAAGAAACAGGCGGCCTAAGCGCCGTCAGCGGCGGCGCTGCGCTCCCTCGCCCCGTTCTTACGGGGAGAGGGTTGGGGTGAGGGGCGGTCTTCGCATATTCGGTGATAGCTGTGTTCGCGGAGACTCCCCCTCACCCGGAACGCATCTAATGATGCGTTCCGACCTCTCCCCGCACGCGGGCGAGGTGAAGTAGAGGATCAAGTCGGTCATCGATCCGACTTGATCCTGTTGCGTGACGGTCATGGCGGTCAAAGTCCCGCCACGCTTGTTCCCAACTGGCACCATGCTGCTGGCATCACTCTTGCTGGTTGATCGTCTAGACGATCGGCAAGGCGACGATCAGGCTGGGGTGTCGTGCAATGCGTGTTGTACTCAAGGAAGGTGCCGCTGAGACAGCGGCGAAGCCATCCATCCCGCTTCTGCCGCCACGACGTCGGAATTTGCTGCGCTTGCGGGGCAAGGGGCCGTCATGGACCGGCCTGGCGCTACTCGTTCTGGCCGTTGATCTTGTGCTCGCGGCCGCGGCGTGGAACGCCGTCGATTTCTTCCGCCATTGAGCCGTCATTGTCCGGCGACAGCAAAGCGCCGGCGAGATAGGCGATCTGGTTGAATGCGAGGCAGGCGACGACGATCGGAGCGCCGGTCGCAAACGCAAAGCCATCGGACTGGAGCACGATTGCCGCGAGCACCGCGACCAGCGGCGACACCAGCATCAATGTCCAAACCCGAAAGTACAAACTGGTTGCCAGCCCGACGAGCGTGCTGGTCAATAAAAGCGTGGAGACGATCGTCACATTTTCAGACCAGTTGGAGCGGAGGGCGCGCCGCAGGTCATAGTCGGTCAGTTGGATCGCACGAACAAGGACAGCTACGCCTTCAGCCGGAAGTACGCCGACTTAGTCTTAACCGGTATAATGCGGATTAAATTTGATCTGTTCCACCTCCAATTGCTGAGAAGAAGCCGTCGGTCACAACAAAAAGAGCCGGATCCGACGATCCGGCTCTTTCGCGATCGTGACGCGCGAACTCAGGCCGCCTTCAGCAGGCCTTCCTTCTTCAGCGCTTCCTGCACCTTCGGGCGCGCCGCGACGCGGGCCTTGTAGGCCGTCACGTTCGGCAGGCCGGAGAGATCGAAGCCGAGCCGATCTTGCGCCCACATGATCATGGTGAAGAGGTAGCCGTCGGCGACCGTGAACTGGTTGCCCATCAGGTACTCGCGTCCGGCGAGCTGGCTGTCGACATATTTGAACTTGCCCATGGCGCGGTCCTTGAAGAACGCCTTGGCGTCGTCGGCGAGCACGGGCGAGAACATCGGGCCGAGATTCTTGTGCAACTCGGTCGTGATGTAGTTCAGCCATTCGAGCAGCTTGTAGCGCTCGTTGGAGTCCCTCGCGGGCGCCAGCTTCTTGTCGGCGGCCTTGTCGGCGATCATCTGGATGATGATCGGCCCCTCGGTGACCAGCTCGCCGGAATCCAGCGCCAGCGCCGGCACCTGGCCCTTGGGGTTCACTTGCAGGAAATCGTCGCCGCTTTCGAGCTTCTTGGCGCGCAGATCGACCTTGACCAGGTCATAGGGCAGGCCAGCCTCGAGCAGGGCGATGTGGGGGGAGAGGGAGCAGGCACCGGGGGAGTAATAAAGCTTCATAGGGGTATTCCTTCCCTTGTTCTTGGCGTCCGGAGAGGGATTGCCTACATGCACCTGCATGAAATAGTCAAGATTGATGCAGATGCATTCAGTGCGGTACAGTCGGTGCCGGGACCTTATGGGCTAGACGATGAAACGCAAGCTATCGAGCGAGGCGACGGCCGCCTGGATCCGCCTGATGCGGGTGCCGAGCCGGGTGCTGGACTGCGTCGAGCAGGATTTGAAGAAGGCCGGCTTTCCGCCGCTCGCCTGGTATGACGCCCTGCTCGAACTGTCGCGCGCGCCGTCCGGCGAGCTGCGCCCGGTCGAGCTGGAGCGCCAGATGCTGATCCCGCAATATTCGACCTCGCGGCTGATCGACAAGCTGGTCGACGAGGGGCTTGCCGCCCGGCGCGAATGCAAGATCGACAAGCGCGGCCAGTTCGTCGAGATCACCGAGGCCGGGCGCGAGCTGCAGAAGAAGATGTGGAGCGCCTATTCGGCCGCGATCGACAAGCATGTCGGGTCGAAATTGTCCGACGCCGACGCCGAACGGCTGTGCGGTCTGCTTGACCGTCTCGGCTGCTCCTGCGGCGACGCCAAAAGCGACGCCAAGGGCGACACGAAGACCGATGCAAAGAGCGATACCAAGGCCGCGCCCGCGCGAGACGGCGTGCCCGCCCGATGATATTCCTGATCCCATCATCCGTGGCCGTTGCGGCCAGCGGATGTCCCTGCCACCGCGCGCCTTCGATCGAAGCGCCCTTGAGTTGGATTTTCTATGGCGCGTGACCAGATCGACATGACGCCGCTGCAGTCGCGCGACGAACTCGTGGCGTGGATTGAAGCCGGCGTGAAGCCCGAGTCCGAATTCCGGATCGGCACCGAGCACGAGAAGACCCCGTTCACGCTCGAGGGCCGTCACCCCGTGCCCTATGAGGGCGCCAAGGGCATCGGCGCGCTGCTCGAAGGCATGAAGCTCCTGCTCGGCTGGGAGCCGATCATGGAGCGCGGCAACATCATCGGGCTCTATGACGTCACCGGCGGCGGCGCGATTTCGCTCGAGCCGGGCGGGCAGTTCGAATTGTCGGGCGCGCCGGTCGAGACCGTGCACCAGACGCAGTCGGAATTGATGGCGCATCTGGCGCAGGTGCGGGAGATCGCGACCCCGCTCGGCATCGGCTTCCTCGGCCTTGGCATGACGCCGTCCTGGTCGCGCGCGCAGATCCCCGTGATGCCGAAGGGGCGCTACAAGATCATGCGCAACTACATGCCGAAGGTCGGCAAATACGGCCTCGACATGATGTTCCGGACTTGCACGGTGCAGACCAATCTCGACTTCTCCTCCGAAGCCGACATGGTGAAGAAGCTGCGGGTGTCGCTGGCCTTGCAGCCGATCGCGACCGCTCTGTTCGCCAACTCGCCGTTCACCGAGGGCAAGCCGAACGGCTTCCTGTCGTTCCGCTCCGAGATCTGGCGCGACACCGACAATGCGCGCAGCGGCATGATCCCGTTCGCGTTCGAGGACGGCATGGGCTTCGAGCGCTATGTCGATTACGCGCTCGACGTGCCGATGTATTTCGTCAAGCGCGGCGAGGAATATATCGACGTCTCCGGCTCGTCGTTCCGCGATTTCTTCGCCGGCAAGAACAAGATCCTCCCCGGCGAGCGCCCGACTTTGTCGGATTGGGCCAACCACCTCTCGACGATCTTCCCCGAGGTGCGGCTGAAGCGTTACCTCGAAATGCGCGGCGCCGATGGCGTGCCGTGGGGCCGGCTGCCGGCGCTGCCGGCGTTCTGGGTCGGGCTGCTCTACGACAATGACAGCCTCGATGCCGCCTGGGACATCGTCCGGCACTGGACCGCGCCGGAGCGGCAGGCGTTGCGCGATGACGTGCCGCGTTTCGGCTTCAAGGCGCGGATCAAGGATCGCTATCTGTTCGAGATCGCCAAGGAGTGCCTGGTCCTTTCGCATGCCGGATTGCGCCGGCGCGGCCGGATCGACCATCTCGGCCGCGACGAGAGCCGCTTCCTCGAACCGCTCGAGCGCATCATCGAGACCGGCCGTTCGCCGGCAGAGGAGATGCTGGAGAAGTTCAACGGGCCCTGGAACGGTTCGGTGGAACCGGCCTATCAGGAGTACGCCTTCTAATCCCGGCCCGGGCCCCGAACGCGTGCGGACGGCGGTGTTGTCGTACCTGCCGCTGCCTCGCCGTTCATCAGCCGTACAGGTTCATGGCGTTCAAATGACGCCCCGCGGGATGCGCGGGGCTGTGCGAATTTGAAAGCAATCTCATGGGGATAGGCCGCCTCTTTAGGGCGTGTGTGGTGATGTTCGCGGCCTTGTCGGCCGTTGCCGTCACGCGCCCGGCATTGGCGCAAACCAATTTCGACCGTCCCGGCGGCGACTATCTGAACGCGCCGGTGACGACGGGCGATCCCGCCGATTGCGCGCTGACCTGCGAGCGCGACCGCCGCTGCCGCGCCTGGAGCTTCAACTATCCGACCGATGCCAACAACGGCGCGGTGTGCTGGCTGAAGAACACCGTGCCGCCGCGGGTGCAGGACAATTGCTGCGTCTCCGGGGTGCGTGGCGCGGGTGTGGTCGAGCCGCGCAACGGCGCCATCGAAACCTCGATCGACCGTCTCGGCGGCGACTACAAGAATTTCGAATTGAAGAGCAGCGACGGCGACGAGGCCTGCCAGGCCGCCTGCACCGCCGACAACAAGTGCCGCGCCTGGACCTACGCCCGCCCCGGCTATGCCGGCCGCGACGCGCGTTGCTTCCTGAAGAAAGAGATCAAGCCGCCGCGCCGCAAGGCGGGGTTCACCTCGGGCGTGGTGCGGTAGCCAGGCATCTCTCCGCATGCACCGCTCCACCTCTCCCCTTGTGGGAGAGGTCGGATTGCATCGCCAGATGCAATCCGGGTGAGGGGTTGCGGTCTCTCGGCAAGTCGAAGTCCCTCGATAGACCGCGACTCACCCGGATCGCATTTCGCTTCGCTTCATGCGTTCCGGCCTCTCCCACAAGGGGAGAGGCGGCATCTCGTATGCGGATGCAGCCCGGATTCACTCCGCCGCCAGCACCGTGATCTCCGGCCACAGCGCTTGCCAGCGCGCTACCTTCTTCATGTAATTCGCCACGGAAAAATTCGCGGTCCGGTTCGGCCGCACGATCATGCCGGCGACATCGTCAAAGCCGCTTGGCGCATACACATCGTAGCCGCCAGCGCCGCGGCGGATGCCGACCTGCACGTTCGCGCTGAGGAAGCGATCGATGCCGTCGGTCGAACATGACAGCGCAGGGTAGGGCACGCCGTGCTTGCCGGGATACCAGAGATGGACGCGGGCCTGGTTGCGGACCTCGATCGCGACGCCGAGATGGCTGAGGCGCGCCGTGAGGTCGCGGATGACAGCGTCCTCGGCCTCCCACGACGTATCCGGATCGAAGTAGAAGACGTCGTAGTCGTTGATGCCGTGATCGAACGGCCGCTTCGTCAGCACGTTCCACACGCTCTGCACCAGGCAGCCGGCCACCAGCCAGGCATCGGGCAAGCCGAGGCGGTCAAGCTCGTCTGTGATCGCTGGATTGACCGGGTTGCGCAGCGCCGCCGTGAGGAATTGGTCCCGTGTCATATTTCCAGGTCTCTCCCCGTCATTGCCTGCGACAAACGCGCAGCGTTTGCGCACGGGAGCGAAGCGACGAAGCAATCCATCGATCCGCTATGCCGTGACACGGATTGCTTCGCTGCGCTCGCAATGACGAGAAACCATTACCCGATCGCGTCGTAATCCCTGACCGCCTTCTTCGAGGCCAGCGTGCGCCAGTGCCGGCGCAGCAGCGGCTCGACGGTTGCGCGCTTGGCCTTCGACAGCCGGATCAGCACGGTCGGATAATCGCGGTAGTGATCGGTGAAATAGAAAGTCTTCGGCTGGCTCTCGACCAGCATGTCGCGCTCGTCCGGTGGCACGCCCGGCATCACCAGGCTGTCGCCGTCCTCCTTGAGCCGCACCAGCATCTTCTTGCGCACCTTCAGCGCCGGTGTGCCGTAGGACGTGCCGTCCTCGACCTCCGGCCACGCCAGCGCGATGTGCCTGATGTCGTCGAAGGTCACGGCCATCGTCCCACAAACAATGTAGCCCGGATGGAGCGAAGCGAAATCCGGGAGATCGTGCCGCGTGGGAGATCCCGGATTGCGCTGCGCTCCATCCGGGCTACGCGCCTACATCAACTCACTGCACCGAGGTGAAGAAGCGCGCGAGGCGGAAGCCGGACAGCCAGGTCCAAACCGGCTGGCTGCGGATGCCCATGTCCCAGGAGCCGACCACCGCGTCGGCGCGGCCGATCAGATTGTCGATCGGCAGCAGGCCGACGCCGCCGTCGCGCACCGGCACGCGGCTGTCGGCGGAATTGTCCCTGTTATCGCCGAGCACGAACAGTTTGCCCGCCGGCACGGTGACCTCGGGCGTGTTGTCGAGCCGGCCGTTGTCGCGGATCTTGAAGATCGCATGGCTGACGCCGTTCGGCAGCGTCTCGATATAGCGATTGGCATCCTCGCCGCCGCCGCGATCGTCCTCGGCAAAGCCGGTGCCGTCGGGCTTCAGCGCCGCCGGATGATCGTTGATGAAGAGCTGGCCCTGCCGCATCTGGATGCGATCGCCGGGCAGCCCGACCACGCGCTTGACCCAGGCCTGCGAGCGGTCGCCCGGCCAACGGAACACGACGACGTCGCCGCGCTTCGGCGTCTCGCCGAACACCCGGCCGGTTTCCGGCAGCGTGATCTGGATCGGCAGCGACGCCGCGCCGTAGCCATAGGGAAATTTCGAGGCGACCAGCGCATCGCCGATCAGCAGCGTCGGCTCCATCGAGCCCGACGGCACATAGAACGGCTCGGCGATCGCGCCCTTGGCGAGGAACACGACGGCCACGATCGCGGCCAGTTGCACGGCCTGTCCGCGCCAGCTGGTCGGCTTCGCCGCCACGACTTCGTTTCCGCTGCTCACTAGCCCGTTCCTCCGACCGTAATCCGTTCCATCCTGAGCGTCGGCTGGCCGACGCCGACCGGCACGCCCTGGCCGTTCTTGCCGCAAGTGCCGATTCCCGTATCCAGCTCAAGATCGTTGCCGATCATGGTGATCCTGTGGAGATCGGTCGGTCCGTTGCCGATCAGCATGGCGCCCTTCAGCGGCGCGCCGAGCTTGCCGTTCTCGATCTTGTAGGCCTCGGTGCACTGGAACACGTATTTGCCCGAGGTGATGTCGACCTGGCCGCCGCCGAAATTGGCGGCATACATGCCGTTCTTCACCGAGGCGATGATCTCGGCCGGGTCGCGGTCGCCGGACAGCATGTAGGTGTTGGTCATGCGCGGCATCGGCACATGGGCATAGCTCTGCCGCCGTCCGTTGCCGGTCGGCTTCATGCCCATCAGCCGGGCATTCTGGCGGTCCTGCATGTAGCCGACCAGGATGCCGTCCTCGATCAGCACGGTGCGGTTGGTCGGCGTGCCCTCGTCGTCGATCGAGAGCGAGCCACGGCGCGAGGCCATGGTGCCGTCGTCGACCACGGTGACGCCCTTGGCCGCGACCTGCTGGCCCATCAATCCTGCAAAGGCCGAGGTCTGCTTGCGGTTGAAGTCGCCCTCGAGCCCATGGCCGACGGCTTCATGCAGCATCACGCCGGGCCAACCTGCGCCAAGCACCACGTCCATCTCGCCGGCCGGCGCAGGGACCGATTCGAGATTGACCAGCGCCTCGCGCAGGGCGCCGTCGGCGGCGTCGCGCCAGGCCTTGGTCTCGATGAAGCGGGCATAGCCCTCGCGGCCGCCATAGCCCTTGCTGCCGCTCTCCTGCCGGTCGCCTTGACCTGCGACCACGGAAATATTGACGCGCACCAGCGGGCGAATGTCGCGATAGCTCTCGCCGTCGGGTCGCAAAATCTCCACCACCTGCCACGTCGCGGTGAGGCTGGCCGAAACCTGCCGCACCCGCGGGTCCTTGTCCCTGACATAGGCGTCGATCTCGCCGAGCAGTTTGACCTTTGCCTCGAACGCGGGCCCGTCCAGCGGATTCTCGTCGCCATAGAGTCTGACATTGGTGTGGGCCGGCGCCGCGGCAAACGTGCCGGCATAGCCGCCGCGCACGGCAGCGACCGCATCCGCGGCGCGGATCAGCGCCGGGATCGAGACGTCGGAGGAATGCGCATAGCCGACCGCGTCGTCCTTGACGGCGCGCAGGCCAAAGCCCTGCGAGGTGTCATAGGTCGCCTGCTTGAGCCGGCCGTTGTCGAACACCAGCGCCTCGGTCTGCCCGAACTCCAGGAACAGCTCGCCGTCATCGGCGCCTTCAAGGCCGCGGGCCACCTCGCGGCGGACGGCATCGCGGTCCAGATTGGCGCGGTCGAGCAGGGAGGTCGTGGCGGGATTGGTCATGGTCACTCCGACGCAGTCTTGGCGATTCCTTGGGCGATTCCTCGTCATCCTTGCCTGAAGCGCAGCTGATTGCCAGTGCGGAACGCGGAAGCAGGGATTCCACCGATTGAAGCAGAGACGAGCGGAAAACTCATCTTACAACCCGGAAACCTGTGCCGGCCCGGTTCCAGGCCCGGACGACGATTGCCAAACATAGTGTTTGGGGTGGCAAACCGGGAGTGCCTGCGACAGTGACATCGGTCACGGCAGCCCCTCAGGATCCTCACCTTGTCGTCATCAGCCGGCGCGCCGGCCGGCCTTCCGTGGCTGGCTTTCCGGCCCGGCTGCATCGCCCGGCTGCGACGGTGGCTGTGCGGCCTTGCCGGCCGCGCCCTGCGCCGAGGTCGGAAAACCGTGCTCCTGCGCCCAGCGGTAGAGCTCGTCGAACACCGGCTTGAGCGCCTTGGCCGATGGCGTCATCTCATACTCAACCCGCGGCGGCACCTCGGGATAGACCGTGCGCTTGACCAGGCCATTGGCCTCGAGATCGCGCAGCTGGGTGGTCAGCATGTGCTGGGTCACGCCGGGGATCGACTGCCGCAATTCGCCGAACCGCCGCTTGCGCTCGACCAATTGCCATAGGATGTCGCCCTTCCATTTCCCGGCCAGCACCGACAGCGCGCGATGAAATTGCGCCGACAGGTCGCCATTACACGGCTCGGACGCCGCCGCCGGAGGCTCGGCAGGCTCAATAGTCTGCTTTTTCATACTACCTCACAAAAATGATCCTACTTGTTCTTTTCATCTTACTCCCGAATTTAGCCCATCGAAAGCCGTGGGCTTGCCGCCGATCGGTCAGGTGGCCGCGCGGTCCGGTCGATTCGAACAATTGGGGAGTCATCAATGTCAGTTGCTGTTGCCGCGGCGCCGTCGCGCTGGAAGTCCGTCAGTCTCTGGGTCGTCAGGGGATTGCTTGCGCTCGCCTTCGCCGCCGCGGGCGCCGCCAAGCTCTACGGCGTGCCGATGCTGGTCGAGGAATTCGAGCATATCGGGCTCGGCCAGTGGTTCCGCTATTTCACCGGATCGCTGGAGCTCATCGGCGCGGTCCTGATCCTGCTGCCGCCGGTCGCAGCGTTCGGCGGCGTGCTGCTGAGCTGCATCATGGTCGGCGCGACTATCAGCCATCTGTTCGTGATCGGCGGCTCGCCGGTCCCAGCGCTCGTGCTGCTGACGCTGAGCGCGATCGTCGCCTACGCCAAGCGCAGCCAGTTCGCGCTGCTTGCGACCGCGCCGTGAGGTCGCAGCGATGCGCCCCTCTCGCCGCATCCTGACGCTCGCTGTGGGGCTTGTGCTCGCATTCGCGGTGCCATTCGCCGTGACCTTGCTGCTCGCCGGCTCGGTCGCGGCGGTCTCCAAACCGGAGCCCAAAAACCTCGGCTCAAAGCAGCCCGAGCCGCGCGTGCATCATGTGGTGCTGCCGATCAACAGCGACGACCCGACCACGATGCGGGCGCTGATCTCGACCGCGCTCAACCTCCCGAAATATTACCGGGAGCGCAACGAGCCGTTCGAGATCGAGGTCGTCGCCTACAATGCCGGCGTCCACATGCTGCGCGCCGACACCTCGCCGGTGAAGGATCTGTTGCGGGTGGTGCGCGGGCTCACGCCCGGCATCCGCTTCGTGGTCTGCGAGGCCACCAAGCTCGGCATGGAGCGCGCCGAGGGCCATCCGCTGGTCCTGCTCGACAATGTCGACCTGGTGCCGAACGGGCCCGGACACATCATCGAATTGCAGGAAGCCGGCTGGTCCTACATCCGGTCGTGAGCGATGCAGCCATCAAGCCAAGCGGAGAACCTGACATGACTGTCGTTCGCGCGCCCACACGCCGCGCCGTCGTCGCCGGCATGATCGGCGCGGGCGCTGCGCTCGCGATGCCGGCGCGGGCCGCGTCGGGACCGCCGCAATTCGGCACCATCCGGCATCAGTTCACGCTGGTTCAAGGCGCTTATCCAGTCCCGCCGGTGGCGATCCCGGCGCTGGCCGGCGGCGCGGTCGATCTCGCCGCGTTCAAGGGCAGGCTGATGCTGGTGAACTTCTGGGCCACCTGGTGCGCGGCGTGCCGGACCGAGCTGCCGATGCTGGATCGCCTCGCCGCCAGCGGCCGCAGCGACCTTGCGGTCATCGCTGTCAGCACCGACCGCAACCGTGCGCTGGTGCCGCCCTACGTCAAGCAGCTCAAGCTGCGTCACCTGACGATCGGCTTCGATCCTGGCGGTCTGGTCTCGCGCGTCGACGATGCCGAGGTCGAGACGCCGTTCGCGCTCTACGGCATGCCGATCTCGTTCCTGATCGGCGTCACCGGAAAGGTCGAGGGCTACTTGACGGGTGAGGCGGACTGGTTGTCCGCCGACGCGAGCGCGTTGTTCGATTATTATGCGGGCGGAGGGCGGTGACTCGCTTGGCGTCGATCAGCGCAGCTTGTGTAGCCCGGATGGAGCGCAGTGCAATCCGGGACCGACATCAACCGCCGGAGAGATTTTTCCCGGATTTCGCTTCGCTTCATCCGGGCTACGCCTTCTGGGATGCTCGTTGGCCTAGGGCAATTTGTCATAGCCCTCCGCCAGGCCGTTCAGGCTGAGCGGAAAGCCGATACCTTCTTCCGGGGTCTCGAAGATGATGAACGTCGCGGTCTTGGCGTTTTTGAGCTGGCCGAGCAGCTTGTCGTCCATCACGACCTCGGCGACGCAGCCATTGGGCAGGCATCTCACGAAGCCGGCGCGGCCGACGTCCTGATTGTCGAGTTTAAGGCCAAGGCCGGAGGGCAGCAGCACGCCGAGCGGGGCGACCACGCGCATCAGGCGGCTCTTCTGGTCGGCAGTCTTCAGCACGATCACGGTCAGGCCGGCGTTGGAGCGGTCTTCGGCTACCACGCTCTGGATCAGTGCGCATTGCTCAGCCTGGGCGCCGGGCGGGGTGTCGCAGCGGATCTGCCAGTCGCCATGGACCGAGCGCACCGCGCCCTGCGCGTTCGCTGTCTGGGTGAGGCCGAGAGAAGAGGCCAGAATCACGAGGCCGCCGAGCCAGCAGGCCATCGTCAAACGAATGTTCGAAGCGCCCATCCGGGTCGATCCTTTGATGTTCGGTCGGACCGGCCGTCCGCCCGGCCGCCGCTAACACGCCCGATCAGGATGCGCCCTCAAAAATCGCATCGTGATCTCATCTCTTTGTTTGAGCATGATCTTTTCGGAAACCGGCTGTCCCTGTTTCGGATCGTGCTCGCCCGTCGACTGATACCGCAATGACGGCGCCTTGAAGGCGATCTTGAAGCCATTCCCGCGCCGGATTGGGGCAGCCCGCAGCGAATCAGGTTCCTGTGGGCTATCCCGTCTGTGGGTACATCCGGCAATCCCCCTGTCAACTGCATGCGGCGACGTTTCGGCGACTTTCGCTTGATTTTGCGGGAAAAATCGCAAGCGGCAGCTTCATCGCGGGCGCATGGCTTTCGGCCCCACTACTGCATTGCGAGCGCCTGAGAATTATGGTTTGAGAGGCTGGATTTCGACGCGTTCTAGCGATCTGGCTCCCGTACCCACCTTGACTCAGAGACGGGTATGTCCGGAAGGCCGTTTGTCAGGGCGGATCGTGCTGCATTTTCGGCCACATGCCGGAGGTGCTTTGGGGAATAATGCAAGGGAGCGCGAGCGGCATGAAGATGTCGATTGGCCGGTTGGGCAGGCAATTGCTGGGGTTGGCGGTAGCGGGTGTGGCGTCTGTCGCCGCGGGATCGGCCTTCGCCGAAATGGGGCAGCCGGCGCCCTGGGAGCACACGCTGCAGGAAGCCGCGACCCCGGTGATGGAAAACATCATCTGGTTTCACAATTTCCTGCTGGTGCTGATCACCGTCATCACCCTGTTCGTGCTGGCGCTGCTGGTCATCGTGGTGGTGAAGTTCAACGCCCGCGCCAACCCGGTCCCCTCCAAGACCACCCACAACACCCTGATCGAAGTGGCCTGGACGCTGATCCCGGTCCTGATCCTGGTCGGCATCGCGGTGCCGTCGTTCCGCCTGCTGTTCCTGGAGCTCGACGTGCCGAAGCCGGACCTCACCGTGAAGGTCACCGGCAAGCAGTGGTACTGGTCCTACGCCTACCCGGATAACGGCAAGTTCGAGTTCGACTCGCTGCTCGACAAGGACAAGCAGCCCCGTCTGCTCGGCGTCGACAACGAGATGGTGGTGCCGGTCAACAAGGTGGTGCGGATCCAGACCACCGGCGCTGACGTGATCCACTCTTTCGCGGTGCCGGCCTTCGGCGTGAAGATCGATTCGGTCCCCGGCCGCCTCAATGAGAGCTGGTTCAAGGCCACCAAGACCGGCGTGTTCTACGGCCAGTGCTCGGAACTGTGCGGCAAGGACCATGCCTTCATGCCGATCGCGGTCAGGGTCGTCAGCGACCAGGAATTCGCGACCTGGGTTGAAGGGGCCAAGAAGAAGTTTGCGACCAACCCGGCGAATTCCTACGCCTCGGCTGGTCAGGCGGCGCAGTAAACCCAAGGCTTAATAGCCAGGGCTTATTGCGACGGATGGAATAAGGGCGACGGGACCGCAAGGTCCGAGAGGGACTGCAAGGCAGGATTTTGAACATGGCGACAGGCGCAGCGACACACGACGATCACGCCCATGATGATCACGCCCACCATCCGACCGGATGGCGGCGTTATCTCTACTCCACGAACCACAAGGACATCGGTACGATGTACCTGGTCTTTGCGGTGATCGCGGGCATCATCGGTGCTGCGATGTCGATCGCGATCCGTGCCGAGTTGATGTACCCGGGCGTCCAGATATTCCACGAGACGCACACCTATAACGTGTTCGTGACCTCGCACGGTCTGATCATGATCTTCTTCATGGTCATGCCGGCGATGATCGGCGGGTTCGGCAACTGGATGGTGCCGCTGATGATCGGCGCGCCGGACATGGCGTTCCCGCGCATGAACAACATCTCGTTCTGGCTGCTGCCGGCCTCGTTCGCGCTGCTGGTGCTGTCGACCTTCGTCGAGGGTGAGCCGGGCGCCAACGGCGTCGGCGCCGGCTGGACCATGTACGCGCCGCTGTCGACCTCGGGCCATCCGGGTCCGGCCGTCGACTTCGCGATCCTGTCGCTACATCTCGCCGGTGCGTCGTCGATCCTCGGCGCCATCAACTTCATCACCACGATCTTCAACATGCGCGCGCCGGGCATGACCCTGCACAAGATGCCGCTGTTCGTGTGGTCGATCCTGGTGACGGTGTTCCTGCTGCTGTTGTCGCTGCCGGTGCTCGCCGGTGCGATCACCATGCTGCTGACCGACCGCAATTTCGGCACCACCTTCTTTGCGGCTGACGGCGGCGGCGATCCGGTGCTGTTTCAGCATCTGTTCTGGTTCTTCGGCCACCCCGAAGTGTACATCCTGATCCTGCCCGCCTTCGGCATGATCAGCCAGATCGTCTCCACCTTCTCGCGCAAGCCCGTGTTCGGCTATCTCGGCATGGCCTATGCCATGGTCGCGATCGGCGGCATCGGCTTCGTGGTGTGGGCGCACCACATGTACACCGTCGGCATGTCGTCGGCGACGCAGGCCTATTTCGTCGCCGCCACGATGGTGATCGCGGTGCCGACCGGCGTGAAGATCTTCTCGTGGATCGCCACGATGTGGGGCGGCTCGATCGAGTTCAAGGCGCCGATGATCTGGGCGATCGGCTTCATCTTCCTGTTCACCGTCGGCGGCGTCACCGGCGTCGTGCTGGCCAATGCCGGCGTCGACCGCGTGCTGCAGGACACCTACTACGTGGTGGCGCACTTCCACTACGTGCTGTCGCTCGGCGCCGTGTTCGGCATCTTCGCCGGCTGGTACTACTGGTTCCCGAAGATGTTCGGCTACATGTACTCGGAGAAGATCGCCAAGGCCCACTTCTGGTTCACCTTCGTCGGCGTCAATCTGGTGTTCTTCCCGCAGCACTTCCTCGGCCTGTCGGGCATGCCGCGCCGCTATGTCGACTATCCGGATGCGTTCGCCGGCTGGAACCTGATCTCCTCCTGGGGCTCCTACATCTCCGGCGTCGGCGTGCTGATCTTCATCTACGGCGTGATCGATGCCTTTGTCCGCAAGGAGCAGGCCGCGAACAATCCGTGGGGTGCGGGTGCGACCACGCTGGAGTGGACGCTGACCTCGCCGCCGCCGTTCCATCAGTTCGAAGTGCTGCCCCGCGTGCAGTAAGTCCAAGACAACGCGGCGCACCTTGGGTGCGCCGCGCCTTTACTTAAGAGAAGTGAGACCTGATCTTGTCGGTTGTCGATCACAACGCCATCGAGCTGCCCCGGATATCCGAGGCCGAAGTGGGCGACTACATCGCGCTCTTGAAGCCGCGCGTGATGTCGCTGGTGATCTTCACCGCGCTGGTCGGGCTGATGATCGCGCCGGTGCACGTGCATCCGGTGCTGGCATTCACCTCGATCCTCTGCATCGCGGTCGGCGCCGGCGCCTCTGGCGCGCTCAACATGGCCTATGAGAGCGACGTCGACGCGTTGATGACGCGCACCGCCAACCGGCCGATCCCGCGCGGCCGGATCACCCCGGCCGAGGCGTACGCGTTCGGCCTGACGCTCGCCTTCTTCTCGGTGATGACGCTCGGCATCCTGGTCAACTGGGTGGCGGGCGCGCTGCTTGCCTTCACCATCTTCTTCTATGCCGTGATCTACACGATGTTGCTGAAGCGCTGGACCGCGCAGAACATCGTGATCGGCGGTGCCGCCGGTGCGCTGCCGCCGGTGGTGGCGTGGGCCGCCGCGACCGGCTCGCTCTCGGTCGAGCCGATCCTGCTGTTCCTGATCATCTTCTTCTGGACCCCGCCGCATTTCTGGGCGCTGGCGCTGTTCCGCTGCGACGACTATGCGCGCGCGGGCATCCCGATGCTGCCGGTGGTCGCCGGTCCCGACGCGACCCGCCTGCAGATCCTGCTCTACACCATCGTGCTGGTCGCGATCGCGCTGGCGCCCTGGCCGCTCGGTTATTTCGATGCGATCTACGGCGTCACCTCGCTGGTAGCAGGCGCCGGCATGCTGTGGCTCGCCATCGAGGTCTATCGCCGCCGCGAAGGTGTTGTGGCCAACCGTGCCACGCGCCGGCTGTTCGCCTTCTCGATCCTTTATCTGTTCGCGCTGTTCGCCGTCCTCCTCGCCGAGGTCGTGGTCCGCGCGATCCTGCCCATCATCATCGGATAGGGACGCCGGGGGGCGAGATGGGGGCGCACGGGATAGCGATGGACGACAAGAACGAACCAGAAGGCATCGTCCTCACCGAGGCGCAGCTCAAGAGCCGCCGCCACCGCTCGATCGCGATTGCGCTCGCGCTCGGCGTCATGGTGGTGCTGTTCTTCGCGGTCACTCTGGTCAAGGGGCCGGCCGTGCTGGTGCGGCCGCTGTGAGCGAGATGGCGAACCAGAAGCCGCAACAGGGTAAGGGCGCCAGGGTCACGCGCCGCATGCTGACGCGCGATGCGCTGGTCGCCTCGATCTGCGGCTTCGTGGTGGTGCTGATGGTCGGCGCGTCCTACGCCGCCGTGCCGTTCTACAACTGGTTCTGCCGCACCACCGGATTCAACGGCACCACCCAGGTCGCGACCGCGGTGCCGACGGATGCGCCGCTCGAGCGCACCATTTCGGTCAGCTTCGATTCCAACGTCGCGCCGGGCCTGCCCTGGAAGTTCGAGGCCGAGCAGAACACGATCGACGTCAAGATCGGCCAGGTCGTCACCGTCTATTACACCGTGACCAACCAGTCGGCCCGCACCACCACCGGCCAGGCCGCCTACAACGTCGCGCCGCTGACGGTCGGCGCCTATTTCCAGAAGATCAACTGCTTCTGCTTCACCGAACAGACCATGGCGCCGGGCGAGAAGCGCGAGATGGCCGTGGTGTTCTATGTCGATCCGGCGCTGGCCAAGGACAGCGAGAACGACACGCTGAAGACGATCACTTTGTCCTACACCTTCTTCCCCGTGCGCGACGCCGCGCCGAAGCCCGTGGCGGCCGGCGAGGCGGAGCAGCGCAAGGGCGGCTAGAGCATGATCCGGAACAGTGGGACCGGTTTTCCGAGAAGATCATGCTGAAGAGACTGGAATTTAAGATTAAGACGTGCCTTGCGGCACGCGAATGGAGAGACGGCAATGGCTGAGGCGCAAGTCAAGCATCACGACTATCATCTCGTCGACCCGAGCCCGTGGCCCGTGGTCGGCTCGATCTCGGCCTTCATCATGGCGTTCGGTGCGATCGGCTGGATGCACCACATGTACTCTGCCGCGCCGATCGTGTTCGGCATCGGCACCATCGGCGTGCTCTACACCATGGCGAGCTGGTGGGGCGACGTGATCAAGGAAGCCCAGTACAAGGGCGACCACACCCGCGTGGTGCAGATCAGCCACCGCTACGGCATGATCCTGTTCATCGCCTCCGAAGTGATGTTCTTCGTCGCCTGGTTCTGGGCCTTCTTCAACTCGGCGCTGTTCCCGGCTGATGCGGTGCACGCCACCCGCGACGCGGTGTTCGGCTGCGGCGCCGGCACGGCGATGGGCGCCTGCTCGGTGCCCGGCACCTGGCCGCCGCACGGCATCGAGACCTTCGACCCCTGGCATCTGCCGCTGCTCAACACCCTGCTGCTGCTGACCTCGGGCACCACCGTCACCTGGGCGCACCATGCGCTGCTGGAGAACGACCGCCAGGGCCTCAAGCAGGGCCTGATCCTCACCGTGATCCTCGGCGCCTGCTTCACCTGCGTGCAGGCCTATGAATACGCCCATGCGACGTTCTCGTTCGGCGGCAACGTCTATGGCGCGACCTTCTTCATGGCGACCGGGTTCCACGGCTTCCACGTGCTGGTCGGCACCATCTTCCTGCTGGTCTGCCTGATCCGCGCCTATGCCGGCCACTTCACGCCGAAGCAGCACCTCGGCTTCGAGTTCGCCGCCTGGTACTGGCACTTCGTCGACGTGGTCTGGCTGTTCCTGTTCATCTGCATCTACGTCTGGGGTCACGGCGCCGAGTCCATGGCCCACGGCGCCCACTAAAGCGCAGGCCGACGTGCTAACAAGGGGCGGCCAGATGGCCGCCCCTTCTGCTTTTTGAAGAGAACCGATGACCGACACCCCGCCCACCGTGACCGAAAGCGCGATCCGCGGCATCGCCTGCCGCTGCCCGCGCTGCGGCAAGGGCAAGCTCTATTCCGGCTTCCTGACCCTGGCGCCGCGTTGTGAGGCCTGCGGCCTCGACTATAGCTTCATCGATGCCGGAGACGGCCCGGCGATCTTCATCATCATGCTGGCCGGCGCCATCGTCGTCGCGGCGGCGTTGATCGTCGAGGTGAAGTACCAGCCGCCGTTCTGGGTGCACGCCGCGCTGTGGCTGCCGCTGATCGTGATCACGACGATCCTGCCGCTGCGCTCGATGAAGGCGCTGCTGATCGCGCTGCAATTCCACCACAAGGCCGCCGAAGGCCAACTGATCGAGCGCGACCCGAAATGAATGAAAGTGAGACTCGTCGGCCGAGCGCGGCCGGCTTCGGCATTTTCACGCTGATCCTGATCGCGGTGTTCATCGCCCTCGGCGTCTGGCAATTGCAGCGCCGGGTCGAGAAGCACGCGCTGATCGCAGCCCTCGACGCGCGGCTGGCCGCCCCGACCGAGGCGCTGCCGCCGCCGTCGGCGTGGCCCACGGTGACCTCGGCCAAGGATGAATTCCGCCGTGTCACTTTGACCGCGACCTACGCGAAGCAGCCCGACGCGATGGTGTTCAGCTCCGGCTCCGCGGTGCGCGACGACGTTTCGGGACCCGGCACCTGGGCGTTCCTGCCGGCGAAACTCGCCAGCGGCGAGACCGTGGTGATCAACACCGGCTTCGTGCAGAACACGATGCAGGACCGCGCCTTCGAGGATCGCGTCACCGGGCGCCTCGTCACCGGCACGCCGGTCGAGCTCACCGGCTATATCCGCTTTCCCGAGCCGCCGGGCCGGCTGACGCCCAAGAAAGATCCGGCGAAGCGGCTGTGGTTCGTGCGCGATCATCGCGCGATGGCGCAGGCGCTCGGCTGGGGGCAAGATGGCGCTAAGGTCGCGCCGTTCTATATCGACCTCGAGGCGCCGGTGCCCGACAGCGGCACACCGAAGCCCGGGCCGCTCAAGGTGCGTCTCAAGGACGACCACATGCAGTACGCCATCACCTGGTTCTCGCTCGCCGCCGCGGTCACGATCGCCTTCGGCCTGTGGTGGCGCGGCCAGCGCCGCCGTGCGGGTTGAGACGAGTTCTCGGCACAGGTCACAAGGCCGCCTCAGGTTCGTGCGGCGCGGCCTTCCGCGCACCTCTACGCAGGTTGGCTAACGACCGGCTCAGCCTGTCGAGATAGATGTACACGACCGGCGTCGTGAACAGCGTCATCAGCTGCGAGACGATCAGTCCGCCGACGATGGCAAAGCCGAGCGGCTCGCGCAGCTCCGATCCGGTGCCGGTGCCGATCATCAGCGGGACGCCGCCGAGCATGGCGCACATCGTCGTCATCAGGATCGGCCGGAACCGCGCCCGGCAGGCCATGTAGACCGACTGTTCGGCGGAGAGGTGCTGGTGGCGCTCGGCCTCCAGCGCGAAATCGATGAGCATGATGCCGTTCTTCTGCACGATGCCGATCAGCAGGATGATGCCGACCAGCCCGATCACGTCGAGCCCGAAGCCGAAGGCCCACAGCGCGAGCAGCGCGCCGAGCCCGGCGGACGGCAGGGTCGAGAGGATCGTGATCGGATGGATCGTGCTTTCATAGAGCATGCCGAGGATCAGATAGACGGCGACCACCGCGGCGAGGATCAGGATCGGCGTGCTGCCGAGCGCCGCCTGGAACGCCTGCGCATTGCCTTGGAAGCTGGTGACGACGGTCGACGGCACGTGCAGGTCGGCGGTCGCCTTCTGGACCGCCGCGACCGCGGTCCCCACCGCCGTCCCCGGCGCCAGGTTGAAGCTCAGCGTCACCGCCGGAAACTGGCTCTGATGATTCACCGAGAGTGGCGCGGTGCCGTAGTCGATGCTCGCGATCTGGCTCAGGGGCACCATCGTCCCCGCGGACGAGCGGACATAGATGCGGTTGAGCGCGTAGGGGCCGAGCTGGAACGACGGATCGACCTCCAGGATCACGTAGTAGGTGTTGAGCGCCGTGAACAGCTGGGCGACATGACGCTGGCCGAATGAATCATAGAGCGTGTTGTCGACCGCGGCCGGATCGATGCCAAGTCGGGAGGCGGCGTCGCGGTCGATCTGCAGCTTGAGCTGACGCGCGGCGTTGGCCTGGTCGGTCGCGACGTCGGCCAGTTCCGGCAACGTCTTCAGCTTCTGATACAGCTTGCCGGCCCACAGATTGAGCTCGTCCTGGTTCACGTCGGTGAGGGTGAACTGATACTGCGTCTTGGACAGCCGGCTGGCGAGATTGATGTCCTGCGTCGCCTGCATGAACACCGACATGCCCTTGATCTTCTGCAGCGCGGTGTCGAGCTGCCGGATCACCTGATCGGCGGACGCATTGCGTTCGGCACGCGGCTTCAGCAGCACGAACAGGCGGCCGTTGTTCTCGGTCACGGTCGGGCCGCCCGGTCCGATATAGCCGGTCGCGTTGGCGACCGAGGGGTTTTTGGAAATGACGTCGATGACGCTGCGTTGCAGCGCCGCCATCTGCGCCGGCGAGATGTCCGCTGCGGCTTCCGTGATGCCGGTGATCAAGCCGGTGTCCTGCTGCGGGAAGAAGCCCTTGGGAATACCCACGAACAGCAGGCCGGTTACTGCGACGCTTGCCAGCATGATCAACAGGGTCGTCGCTTTGTAGCGCAGCGCTGCGGCCAACACGGCCTCATAGGCCGCCTGGATCGCGACGAAGCCCCGTTCCAGCGTGCCTGATACCACGCCGGCACCGGCACCCCGATGTGGCGACAGCAGATACGCGCACATCATCGGCGTCAGCGTGACCGAGACGATCACCGACACCACGATGGCAACGCACACGGTGACGGCGAATTCCTGGAACATGCGGCCGATCACGCCGCCCATCAGCAGCAGCGGAATGAACACCGCGATCAGCGAGACCGAGATCGAAATGATCGTGAAGCCGATCTCGCCGGCGCCCTTCAAGGCGGCCTGCATTGGAGAGAGGCCTTCCTCGATGTGCCGCGAGATGTTCTCGATCATCACGATGGCGTCGTCGACGACGAAGCCGACCGCGATCGACAGGCCCATCAGCGACAGATTGTCGAGGCTGTAGTTGAGCAGATACATCACGCCGAAGGTGCCGATCAGCGAGATCGGGACCGAGACCGCGGGGATGATGGTCGCCCACAGATTGCGCAGGAACAGGAAGATCACGCCGACCACCAGCGCGATGGTCAGCACCAGGGTGAGCTGAACGTCGGCGACGCTGGCGCGGATGGTCTGCGTACGGTCCGAGGCGATCGTCACCTTTATGTCGGACGGCAGGCTCGACACCAGCTGCGGCAGCAGCTTCTTGATGCCGTCGACCGTGCTGATCACGTTGGCACCGGGCTGGCGCTGGATCGCGAGGATAACTGCGGGCTTGTCGTTGTACCAGCCGTGCAGCGTGACGTCCTCGGCCGCCACCACGGCGTGCCCGATGTCTCGCAGGCGCACCGGCGCACCGTTGCGATAAGCGATGATCAGATCGTCATATTTGCTCGCGTTGAGCACCTGGTCGTTGGTGGCGAGCGTATAGGCCTGCTGGCTGCCGTAGAGCACGCCCTTGGGCTGGTTCACGGTGATGTTGCCGAGCGTGGTGCGCAACTGCTCGAGATTGATTCCTGCGGCGGCGAGCTTGGCCGGATTGACCTGCACCCGGATCGAGGGCTTCTGCATGCCGCCGATGGTGACGAGCGAGACGCCCGGCACCTGCGACAATTTCTGCGCCAGGATGCTGTCGGCATAGTCGTCGACCTTGGTCAACGGCTCGGTGTCCGACGTCAGCGCGATCAGCAGCACCGGAACGTCGGCCGGATTGACCTTGTGGAAGGTCGGCGGCGACGGCATGGTCTTGGGCAGTTGCCCGGATGCCGCATCGATCGCGGTCTGCACGTCCTGCGCGGCCGCATCGACGCTGCGGTTCAGCGCGAATTGCAGCGTGATCTGGGTGTTGCCGAGCCCGCTGCTCGAGCTCATGCCGGTCAGGCCGGCGATCTGGCCGAATTGCCGCTCCAGCGGCGTCGCGACCGAGGAGGCCATGGTCTGCGGGTCGGCGCCGGGCAGTTGCGCGGTGACCTGGATGGTCGGGGTGTCCACCGTCGGCAGCGCCGAGACCGGCAGCCGCACGAAGGCGATCATGCCGACCAGCACGATGGCGATGGCCAAAAAGGCGGTGGCGACGGGTTTGCGGATAAAACCTGCGGAGACGTTCATGGCAGCATACCTGCGCTTGCGGTGGTTGCGTCCTGGACCTGGTCCTTCTTGTCGTCCGGCACGATCTCGACCGTCGTCCCCGGATTGAGCCGGTACTGACCTGCGATGACCACGGTCTCGTTCGCGTCGAGGCCTTGCTCGACCAGGACCTGTCCGTCGCGCGATTGGCCGGTCGTGACATTGCGGATGCCGACGACGTTGTTCGCGCCGACCGTATAGGCGAAGGCGCCGTCCGGTCCCTGGCGCACCGCCGTCAGCGGCACGGTGAGCGCGTTGTGCCGAACCGCGATCGTCAGATGGACGTTGACGAAGGTGCCGGGCCACAGCGTGTTGCCGGCATTGGGAAAGGATGCCTTCAGCTGCACCGTGCCGGTCGAGCTGTCGACCTGGTTGTTGATCAGCATCAGGCTGCCGTGATCGAGCTTTTGCTTGTTCTGTGCATCATAGACGTCGACCGACGCGTCTCCGGATGCCAGCGCCTGCCGGATACCGGGAATGTCGCCGGACGGCAGCGTGAAAATCACCGCAATCGGCTGCAACTGGGTGAGGACCACGAGCCCGTTGGTATCGGTCGGGTGCACGACGTTGCCGGGATCGATGCGGCGGATGCCGGTGACGCCGTCGAACGGCGCCGATATCGTGGCGTAGCTCAGCTGGGTCTGTGCGGCTTCCAGCGCGGCCTTGTCGAGCGCGACGGTGCCTTCGCCCTGCGCGACCTGCGAATCCTGGGTGTCGAGCAATTGCTGGGTCGCAAAGCCGCGATTGGCGAGCGGCTGCGTTCGCGCCAGATTGGTCCTGGCGTTCTTCAGGCTCGCCTCGTCGCGCGCCAGCGCGGCCTCGGCCTGGTCGACCTGGGCCTCGTAGACCCGCGGGTCGATCCTGGCGAGCACATCGCCGCGCTTCACCTGCTTGCCCTCGACGAAATCGACGCTGTCGAGCGTGCCTTGCACCTGGGTGCGGATGGTCGCCGTGTTGATCGGCGTCACCGTGCCGAGTCCTTCAAGCACGATCGGCACATCATGCTGCACGACTTTGGTCGCCGTCACCGGAACGGCAGGCGTGGCCGTCTTCGACTGGGCCGCTGCCGGAGCCTTGTCGGCTGCGCGGTCCGGCCGATCCACGGCATAGAGGCCGACGCTGACTGCGGCGACCACCAGGCACGCGCCCGCGATCTTGAGGGTCTTCGATGTCATGGATTACCAGCTCCATCGGTGGTCCGGCGGCCGATCGTTGCAACCAGCTCGAGGACAAAGGTTTCAGTTGCGCTCGCCGCGGCGGCTTGCGTCCCGCGGCCGGCGGTCAGGTCGAGATTGATGATGCGTGCGTCGAGATCGGCGGCGCGCAACGCGCCGATCAGGCTGCCTTGCGGCGCTTCGTCGTTGTGATGAATGACGAGCCGGATCGCGGTTACCGTCGGCACCACGGGAAACGGCGGTGCCTCGGAGGCGACGTCGATTGCGACAATGCCGCCGCAGGGCAGTTCGCCCCGCAGCGTCAGTTCGAGCATGCGCCGCGCGATGGGCCCCTCGCCCAGCAGGATCAACTGCCGCGGGCTCATGCCGGTGCGGTCGAGAGCTGCCGCAACGCCGTTCAGGATGCCCGCATAGCTGGTTTCGCGAAGCGCGATCGGCTGCCATGTCGCGAGCGGCGTGAGCTGCCGCCAGCGCGCGAAAGCTTCCGGCATGGCGATCTCAACAGCATCCGGGGCGACGAGGACGCCGACCAGCACGCCTGTGGCGGCGCGGAGGGGCGGGGCTGCGATGGCGCTGTGCGGGCTCTCGGGCATGCCCGGAAGATGGGCCCAGGCTCGATATTATTCAAATGAATTGTCTTTATCCACCAATTCACATCGTGCATGATGGCGGCATGCGGCTGCGCAATCTCGATCTCAATCTCCTGTTGGTGTTCGACGCCGTGATGCGCGAGCGCAGCGTGGTGCGCGCGGCCGCCGCGCTTGGCATAAGTCAGCCCGCCGTGAGCCATGCGCTGAACCGGCTGCGTCACGCGCTGAAGGACCAGCTGTTCGTCCGCACCCCGTCCGGCATGCTGCCGACGCCGCGGGCCGAAGCGCTGGCGCTGCCGGTCCGCAAGGCGCTCAACGAACTGCAACTGGCGGTCGAAGGGGATCGCTTCGATCCGGCGCAGGCGGATCGGCGCTTCGCCATTGCCGTCAACAATTATGCTGCGGTGGTCGCCGCCGGCTCGATCATCGCGGCGGTGCGCGCGCAGGCGCCCAGGGTGCGGCTGACGCTGGTGCCGAGCGGGACGCTCAATCTCGCCGATAGGCTCGATCGCGGCGAACTCGACCTTGCGATTTCCGCCGGCGCGCTGGAGGGCGAGCGCTTCGCGGCCCGTCGGTTGATCGAGGATCGCTTCGTCGCGGTGCTACGCGCCGGTCATCCGGCCCTGCGCAAGAAGCTGACCGGTGAGACGCTGGTCGAGCTGCCGCATCTTGCGATCACCTCCAGCGGCGAGAATCTGGATTTCATCGATGCTTGGCTGCAGGCGCGCAAGGCCGAGCGCATCATTGCGGCCGATGTGCCGTATCTGTCCGCCGGCGCGGTCCTGGTGCAATCGAACATGGTCGCGATCCTCGGGCGCAAGCTCGCGCTCGAATTCCGCCGCGCCTATCCGATCGAGATGCGGGAGCTGCCGTTCGATGCATCGAGGCTGCAGAGTGTCATGAGCTGGCACCGCCGCTTCGACGATCTGCCGGCGCACCGCTGGCTGAGGGACACGATCGTTGCCGCCACGAGCGGCATCTGACCTCTATCGAGACGATCCCAAAGCGATACGCCCGCGCCGATCTCCGGCGCGGGCGTGTCGCAGTTGACCTCTGCGTTCGTTAATGGCCGACCGGCGCGGGACCGCCGAGCTTCACCTTGCGCAAGGTCAGCGCCAGCGGGATCGCCGAGAGCGCGATCAGCATCAGGACCCAGAACGCATCCATGTAGGACAGGAACGAAGCCTGGATCTGCACCTGCTGGCCGATCCACTGGATCGCCTGTTGGTGCGCCTGCGCCAACGCATTGCCCTGGGCGACGAAGTAGTCGGTGACCTGATGCAGGGTGTCCTGATATTGCGGACTTGACGGCGTCACCTGCTCGACCAGCCGGCTCTGGTGGAACTGCTGGCGATGCGTCAACACGTTGGAGACGATCGAGACGCCGATCGAGCCGCCGGTGTTGCGCGCCGCGTTGATCAGTGCGGAGGCCTGGTCGGTCTTGCCGGCGGGAATGCCGTCATAGGACGCCGTCATGATCGGAATGAAGATCAGCGGCAGGCCGATGCCGATCAGCATGCGCGAGCGCGCCATGAACCAGAAGCCGAGATCGCCGTACACGTTGGTCATGCTGTACATCGAGGCCGCGATGACAAGCGCGCCGGCGATGATCAGGTATTTCGGCTGCACCTTGGCGGCGAGCCGGCCGACCACGAACATCATCAGCATGGTGACCACGCCGCCGGGCGACAGTACGAGGCCGGCCCAGGTCGCGGTGTAGCCGAAATCCTGCTGCACCAGCTGCGGCAGGAACTGGGTGGTCGCGAGCAGGATGGCGCCGGTCGCCAGCATCACCAGGAAGCAGGCGCCGAACTGCCGGGTCGCGACCATGCGCAGGTCGATCATCGGGTTGCGGCGTCTCATCTCCCACGGGATCATCAGCACGAACGCGATGGCGCAGATCGCCGCTGACGTGATGATGAAGGGCGAGGCGAACCAGTCGTCCTCAAGGCCGCGGTCGAGCATCACCTCGAGCGCGCCGAGGAAGGTCGCGACCAGCGCGAAGCCGATGAAGTCGAAGGTGTTGTCCTGCGGCTGCGCGCCCTTGGCCTTCGCGGGCTCCTGCAGCACCGCGGCGATCAGCGCGATCGCGAACGCGCCGACCGGGGCGTTGATCAGGAAGCACCAGTGCCAGGACAGATTGTCGGACAGCCAGCCGCCGAGCGTCGGGCCGACCACCGGTGCCACCACCACGGCGATGCCGAACACCGCAAACGCCTGCCCGCGCTTGGCCGGCGGGAATGCGTCGGCGAGGATCGACTGTGCCACCGGCACCATGCCGCCGCCGCCGAGACCTTGCAGGATGCGGAACAGCAGCAGCGCGTTCAGATTAGGCGCGAAGCCGCACAGCACCGAGCTGACGGTGAAGATGCCGAGGCAGATCAGGAAGAAGGTCTTGCGCCCCAGCATCCTTGCGAGAAAGCTGGAGGCGGTCAGGATGATGGCGTTGGACACCAGGTAGGTGGTGACCACCCAGGAGGCCTCATCCTCGCTCACGCCCATGCCGCCGGCGATATAAGGCAGCGCGACGTTGGCGATGGTGGTGTCAAGCACCTCCATGAAGCTCGCGAGCGCCACCACGATGGCGATCAGCCAGGGATTGACGGTGACGCGCGGAGCAGGGAGGCTTTGGGCATCGATTGCTGCTGCACTCATGACAGCCTCCCGGGATCAGAGCTTGCCGAGCCGCTCGAGCAGCGAGGGCGCGGCGTTGATCCGCACCGTCGGGACGACCGACATGCCGGGGCCGAGCGCGACGTCGGTCGGCGGGTTGTCCATCACGATCTTGACCGGCACGCGCTGCACGATCTTGACGTAGTTGCCGGTGGCGTTCTGCGCCGGCAGCAGCGAGAACGCGGTGCCGGAGCCGGGCTGCACGCTTTCGACATGGCCGTTGATGGTGCGGCCGGGATAGGCGTCGATCTTCAGCGCTACCTTCTCGCCCGGACGCATCTGGTCGAGCTGGATCTCCTTGAAGTTCGCGGTGACCCAGGTCTGGTCCGGCACGAACATTGTGAGATTGGCGCCGGCCTGCGCGAACTGCCCGACCGCGGCGGAGAGGTTGACGACGCGCCCGGGCTGCGCAGCGGTGACCGTCGTGTAGGACAGGTTGAGCTTCGCCTGGTCGCGCTGTGCCTCGGCCTGGGCGAGGTTGGCGACCGCGCTCTTGCGCTGCGCCTTCAGCGATTCCACCTGGCGCTGCGCGAGGTTGAGCGTCGCCTGCGCGCTCAGCAGCGATGCCTGCTGCTGATGCAGTTGCGAGGTGTACTGTTCGGAATTCTGCACCGTGCCGTAGCCGGTCTGCTCCAGATGCTGGTAGCGCGTCGCCTGCTGCTGGGCGAAGGTCAGCGCCGCCTGCGCCTGGTCCACCTGGGCCTGGTTGGCCGCGATCTGCGCCTGCTGCACGTCGAGCTGCGCATCGACATTCTCGATGCTGGCGCGTGCCGCCGCGACCTGCGCCTCGGCCTGCGCCAGCGCGACGCGATAGTCGCGGTCATCGAGCCGGGCGATCACGTCGCCGGCGGCGACATGCTGGTTGTCGGTGACCGGAACGGCAGTGATGTAGCCGGAAACCTTGGGCGCCAGCGCGGACTGCCGTGCCGCGACGAAGGCATCGTCGGTGGATTCGAAATGCTCGGTGTAGTCCCAATAGAGATAGCCGCCGCCGAGCGTTGCGGCGAGCAGCACCGCGCCGATCGCGGAGACCACCGGACGACGGCGCAGGAGGCCGCGGTTCTGTGGTGTGGCCTCCGGCGGGATCGTTGCCGGCGGGGCGGGCTCCTTGCTCACCGGGCGCCCCTCGGCGGGAGCCCGCGCGGTAATCTCCGGCCGCTCTGATGTGGTGGGCTCATGAGAGATCGAGGGCGCGCCCTCGATACCCTGGTGCCCCTCGTGGGCGCGCTCCAAAACAGTGTCTTCGAACATGATGGCTGCTCCTGCTGTCCGGCGAGGTCTGCAAGGCCTTCGCAAAAGGGAACGGTACCGTTCCATTCTGTGCGGCAAATAGCCCTGGTTGCGCGACGCGTCAATAGGAACGGAACTGTACCGTTCTATTTACAACTAGATGTGATACGGCTATATTGCCTCAGATTGCCGGCCTGACCGGCTCATGGAACCCGGGTCGAGGCGATGACCACGAGCACCCTGAAGACGCCGCGGGCGCCTAACACCAAACTGGCGACCGGACCCGCGGCCGGTCCGATCGAGGTGCGCGCTGGCCGGCCGCCAAAGGAATTGGCCGGCGAGGTCGATGCGCGCATCCTCGATGCCGCGCGCAGGGTGTTTCTGCAGCGCGGCTTTGAAGGCGCGAGCATCGACGAAATCGCGGAAGCGGCGCGCTCCGGCAAGCGCACGATCTATGCGCGCTTCCGCGACAAGCGCGCGCTGTTCACCGAAGTGGTGACGCGGGACATCCTGTCGCGCATCGCCGAGTTCAAGGCCGACCCGCCGGTCGGCGCGACCATCGAGGAGCGCCTGACCAGCGTCGCCTCGACCCTGCTGCATTGGGGCTTCGATGCCGACCGGATCGGCCTGATGCGGCTCGCCATCGCGGAGGCCCACCGCTTCCCGGACCTCGCCGCCACCGTCAACCGCCGGGCGCGTGCGCTCAGCACCGAGCTCGGGATTCACCTGCTGCGCGAGCTGACGCAATCCGATGAGCTCGGCAAGCTGCCGGCCTTCGCGCCGGAGCATCTGCCGACCACGGCGCGGCTGTTCCTCGACATCATCGCGGTGCCGATGCTGCTCCGGGCGCTGTTCGAGGTAGACCTGAAGGCGCTCGATCCCGAGATCGATGAGCACGTCGCGCGCGGCGTCGCGTTCTTCGTCGCGGCGTGCCGGAACGGTTGGCCGCAGAACCCGAGGCAATAGCCGATCGATCGCCGGGCTGCGCGCTCAGCGTGACATCGGATCGTCGCGATACTGGAACAGCACTTCCGCCGCGATGCTGAGGTCCTTGCGCACGTCCCGGGCGATATGGCGACTGGCAAAACTGGCCGCAAAAATCTCCGCCTCCGTCATGCCGAGATCAGCCATCAGGCGCGTCGCACTGAACAGCTCGTCGGGTGATTTCTCCTTCTTCGCCTTCAGGTATTTCTCGAGCCGTGTGCGTCTCGAACGCTTGTTCGCCCAAAACACGATGGAGGCGCCGGCCGCGATGATCGATGTCAGGATCGAGGCGACGTTCGCGCCTGTGCGAAGCCAATGCTCCATGCCGCCCCCGCATCCGTCATGTCCGCAGGCGCAGAGTGAGCCGGATCGCCGTCCTTGTCGAGAGTTCGGCCGTCTAGCGTTCAGCCCGGCGCGCGCTCCACGGCGTGGCGCAGCCAGACCATGCCGCCTTCCAGCGTCTCGCAATGCGTCAGCCGCAGCGATTGTCCGGCACCGGGACGGTCGCCGTCGGGTCCGTGGTAATCGACGATGCTTTGCGATCCCGCAACGCCATCGACCGCCGGGAAGATCAAGGTGCTGAACTCGTCGATCAGCCCGTGCTTGAGGAATGCGCCGTTGATCCCGCCGCCGCCTTCGAGCAGCAGCGTCCTGGCGCCGAACAGGGATGCAAGCTGCGCCATTGCGCCGGGCAGATCATCCCCTTTGGGGCCCGCAAAGATGTAGGACGCGCCGTCCTCGCGCAGCTCGGCGAGATGGCTGTCGGAGACCTGTTCGCCGAGCACTGCAACGGCGTGATCGCCGCCGACATTGTCCTTGCCGAAATGCACGCGGCCCGACGGATCGATGCCGACAGCAAGCTTGCGGCCGTTGCGGCTCGAAAGATGCGCCTCGCGCGGCAGCCTCAGTGGATTGGCGATGTGCCGCTCCGTTCCCTTGGCCATCTCGTTCATGGTGACGCGGCCGATGATCCATCCATCGGCACCGAAGCCGTCATGGATCCTTTCATAGTGGCTGCGCAGCACGTCGGCGGGAATGCCGCTAGCTGCCTTGGTGAAGCGGCTGGGATGAAGCCGGCCGTCGATCGACGTGCCCATGTGGCAGATGATGTGGGGTCGCATGAGATGAACTCTTCGGTGAATGCGGGATCGTGCCGCAGCGGCGGGTGGGGCAGCTCCTCATGTAGAGAGCCGCAGTCAGGTTCTCAACGCGCGTGGGCCCCGACCGGGATGGTCGGAGGAGCGGCGAGTTGGGCTGGTCGGCTAATGGACCATCACCCAGCTCGGTTGCAGCCATGGATACGCAATCAGGCCGACCACCGCGGTCGCCGCGATGAGCAGCGGATTGCTGATCTTCCAGCGGAACAGCACCGCCAGTGACACGATTCCGATCAACGCGGTGAGCCAGTCGCCGATGGCGATCTTGCCGAGCAGGATGCAAGCGCCGAGGATGGTTCCGATCGCGGCTGCATAGGCGCCCTTCACGAAGCCCTGGACGTTGGCGTTTCCGCGATGCCGCGCGAGCAGGGGAGCAACGATCAGCACCAGCAGGAACGACGGCAGGAAGATGCCGATCGTGGAGACGACCGAGCCCCAAAATCCCGCCACGAGGTAGCCGACGAAGGTTGCAGTGATCACCACCGGTCCCGGACTGATCATGCCGATCGCGACCGCGATGAGAAACTGTCGCTCGTCGAGCCAGTTGTATTGCTGCACGAGCCCTTGCTCGAGGAACGGCACGATGACGAGGCCGCTGCCGAAGGTCAGCGAGCCGGCCTTGAGGAAAAACAGCAGAAGCTTGGAGAGCGTGGAACCGCTTGCGACCGGCGCGATCGGACCGGCGGCCGCCGGCACGATGGCAATTCCCGGCAGGATCGCAGGCGAACGTTTGAACGGCTTGCCGTAATAGAGAATGCCGACGACGCCCGCGCCGATGAACAGCAGCGCGACCTCGGCCTGGAGGATGACCGTGACGGCGAGGCAAACCGCCGCAATCGCCCATTGCAGCCAGTCTTCCATACCGAGCCTGGCAAGCCGGTAACAGGAGTGAAGGATGAGCGCGATCACGGCGGGACTGACACCGTAGAAGATCGCGGTCACCGGCTGGAGATCGCCGAGATAGACGTAGAGGGCGCCGAGCGAAGCCACGATGACGAAGTTGGGCAGGATGAAGCACCATCCGCCGACCCAGGCGCCCCAGAAGCCACCGCGAAGCCAGGACACGTAGATGCCGACCTGAATCGCCAGCGGCCCCGGAAGCGATTGGCAGATGGCAATCGATTCCTTCATCTCCTGCTTGGTCAGCCATTTCTTACCGTCGACCAGTTCCCGCTCCATTTGCCCGACCAGCGCGACCGGGCCGCCGAAGCCGAGAAAGCCGAGGCGCAGGAAATAACGTGCCAGTTCTGCCAAACGGCTGCGCTGCGAATCCGTTGGCGTGATCACGGGAAAGCTCCCTGCAGAGAATTTTGCTCATCGCTGCGGATCAGGGATGGTTTTCGGAAGATCGCCTCATTCATTCGCTTGCTCACAGAACTCTCCTCACGTCTCCTTCGAATATTGCTCATACAGCTTGGCCGCGTTGTCCCAGCGGATGGCTTCCATGTAGATGTCGACATAGCGGGCCGCGGCTGCGCCGAAGTCCATGTGATAGGCGTGCTCATACATATCGAGCACCAGGACCGGACGGCCGCCGGCGAGCGTCGTCGTGTGATCGGCCGCCCATTGGTTGACGAGCCGCTTGTCGCGGGGCGAGTAGGCGAGGATCACCCAACCCGACCCGCCGCCTTCGGCCTTGCCCATGGCCGAGAATTCTGCGCGCCAGCGCTCCATGCTGCCGAAGTCGCGTGCAATCGCCTCGGCCAGCGCGCCGCCCGGCTTGCCTGCGCCGCCGAGCCCATCGAAATAGATCTCATGCAGGATCATCGAGTTTGACGCGATCAACTCTTCGCGTTTCAGGCCGTTGATCACAAAGTTCGGCGCCTTGGCGAAGTCGAGTTCGGCGAGCTGCGTGCCGATGGCGTTCAGCCGCTTTACTGCGCCGACGTAATTGTTCTCGTAGTGGCTGACGAGGATCTTTTCCGAGATGCCGGTGATCGACTTCGGGTCGAACGGCATCGGCTTGGCTTGATAGGACATCGCCCTGGCTCCTGTCTGTGGGTTGGCTTCGGCAAGGGCTTGGTTGGTGCCGAGCACGGCTGTTGATGCCGCTGCGGCACCGACCCCTGCGATAAAGTTCCGGCGTTCGGTGTTCATGGTCATCGGACTCTCCACATGTGAATTGATCGCATCGTTGATGCTTCGGATCGCGGCTCTATTCCTTGGCGAGCCCGACGATGGTTCGGAATCCGGAGATGTTCTGCACCGAGATTTCGACGGGATCGCCGAAGCGGACGGCGTTGAAGATCAAGCCGTCCTGAACCTTGAATGGTTCGGTCCTGTCTGCGGACAGCCGTATCAGCAGCGTATCGTTACCTTCATCGACGCTATCGACGATGCCGCGCAGCGTTTCGGTTGCGGGCGGATGAAGGGTCGCTGCCCGCGATGTCACGGCGGCTTCCCGGTCATCGCTGAGCGCAGCCGGTGTCGCCAGAATCCCAGCCGGCCACAGGATGGCCAGGCACAGGGCCAGGGTTGTTCTCATCATTGTTGTCACTCCATCGCTTTGGATTTGACGGCTTGCGCGGTACAGGGCCTCAGTTCTGCTCCCTGACCTGGCCGCTGCTGTCGATCACGAGCCTCACAGGCTTGCCGTTCTTCATCGCCTTCGCCGTGATGCCTTCGGCCGTCGACTTGACGTCGCTAATGCTCGCGTAGCCGGCAGCTTGAAGTTTCGCGACAAGCTCGTCCTGCGTCAGCGCGCGGGCAGGCATCGCGGCACCCGTGATCGCGAAGGCAACAATAAGGTGAAGGAGTTTCTGCTTCGGCATGGCTGTCCTCCTGGTTGTGTTGTTCTGCCCCAGGTTGTCCAGAGGCGCGATTTTCCGCGCGCCTCTACATGGCCGAAAAGTCGGTTACGGCTTCACCTTGCTGGTCGGCCAGTTGTGCGTCTCTTTGGTCGCGTCGCGGCACCAGCGATAGAAGGCGTCGTAGAGCAGGAGGCCGGCGCTCAACTGTTCGAGGTCGTCGTCGAACATGCGCGACAGGCCGAGCGAGGCCGCGAGCAATCCAGGCGCCTCGGGCGACAGATCGAGCCGCGCGGTATCCGCCGCCCGCACCATCGTCGCCAGCCGCTCCAGCGCCGGCGTCGAGAGGCCGAATTCCCGGATCATCACATCGAACGTGCAAAGCTCTCCGCGATGGCTCCAGAACACGTTCTCGATGTCGAACGGCGTGGCGTCGAAGCGTTCGGCGACGGCCTCGACCTCCGCTGACGTCACGAACAGGAACACGGCCGCCGGATCGACGAAGCGGCGGATCAGCCACGGACAGGCGATGCGATCGATCTTCGGCCTTGATCGCGTCACCCAGACGGTGCGACCGCGGCCGTCGCGTTTCGGAATTTTGTCCGCGGGAACAGTGGGAAGTTCTGCCTCCCGCCACGCGAGGTGGCCGCCCTCGAGAACTTCCGCCGCGATGTTGCCGCACCGCAGCCAGGCGGCGGTGCCTTCGCTGAGCTTCTGTCCCTTTTGACAGATCACGACCACGGACTGGCCGCTGAGGCCCGAAGCCCAGTCCTGGACGTCGAGATGGGAGCGCCTGATCGCGCCCGGGATCAGGCGCGGATCGGCGGTGAAGTCTTCATCGATGCGAACGTCGACAAGTGTCGGCGCCTTGGCCGTGCCGATGAGACGAGATAGTTTTTCGGATGAGATCGATGTGTATGACGACATGGTGCGCCCTCGGTGACAGGACGCGATTCTTGGGCATGTCGCCTCGCGGGGAGATCGCACATCCCCGTGCCGTCAAATAGAAGACCAATACGCCTTGCTGTCAACCGCACAGCCGGATCGGCGGATCACCAAGAATTCAGCAATTATGACAGGAACAATCACAGCGCTGAGTTTGGGCCCGTGATGTCGCGGATTCCGCCGAAACGAGCCGACAGCAATATTGACCAATATAGGGTACCCCCCTATATTATTTGCATGTCGCACACCATCAAGCACAAGTCCAAGCTCGTCGGCAGGGTTCGCCGCATCAAGGGTCAGTTGGAGGCCGTCGAGCGGGCTCTGGAATCCGAGATCGGCTGTGCCGACGTGTTGATGCTGGTGGCCTCGGTTCGCGGTGCGATCAACGGCCTCACCGCCGAACTGCTCGAGGATCACATCCGCCATCACGTCGTGGATCCCTCCCGGGAAAAGGATCCCGAGAAGGCCCAGGGCGCCGCGGATCTGATCGACGTCGTTCGTACCTATTTGAAGTAACGCCCGTCCTGAAGCGAAGTCTATGACCGATCTGTCTCAGTTGCTGCAGCAGAGCAGCGCGCATGCATGGCTGTTCATCCCGAGTGCGATCCTGCTCGGCGCATTGCACGGTCTCGAGCCCGGCCACTCCAAGACGATGATGGCGGCCTTCATCATCGCGATCCGCGGCACGGTGGTGCAGGCGGTGCTGCTCGGCCTGTCGGCGACGATCTCGCACACCGCGATCGTCTGGATCGTCGCACTGACGGGGTTGCATTTCGGCCAGCAATGGTCCGGCGAACGCAGCGAAGCCTATTTGCAGCTGGCCTCGGCGGTCATCATCATCGCGATCGCGGCCTGGATGGTCTGGCGCACCTGGCGCGAGCAGACCTCCGAGCACGATCATCACCATGATCACGATCATGATCACCATCATCACGACGAAGCGCGCCAATTGACCCTGGCCGGTCAGCCGCTGTCGCTCGAAGTCTTCGAGGATGGCGTGCCGCCGCGCTGGCGATTGCGGAGCGAGGCCGGAGGGCTGCCGGCTGCCGGAGAGGTTGTTGTCGTGACGATCCGCCCCGACGGCAGCGAGCAACATTTTCGCTTCGCCGGGCAGAACGGCTATCTGGAAAGCATTGATGAAATTCCGGAGCCGCATGAATTCAAGGCACGCGTGTCGGTGCGGGCAGACATTGCGGAAGTCCTGTTCGAGGAGCACGACCATGCGCATATGGACCTCGGCGAGGCGGACGATGCGCATGCGCGCGCGCACGCGGCCGACATCCGCAAGCGCTTCGCCAGGCGCACCGTCACGACCTGGCAGATCATCCTGTTCGGCCTGACCGGCGGGCTCATTCCGTGCCCGGCGGCGATCACCGTGCTGCTGCTTTGCCTTCAGCTCAAGCAGTTCAGCCTCGGCTTCGTGCTGGTGCTCTGCTTCGGCATCGGGCTTGCCATCACCATGGTCTCCGCCGGCGTCGCGGCCGCGCTCAGCATTCGCCATGTCGAGCGTCACTGGGGCGGCTTCAGCCAATTCGCACAGCGCGCGCCTTACGTGTCGGCCGCGCTGATCGTGCTGGTGGGCCTCTACACCGGCTGGCTGGGGCTGCACGGGATCATGGCGTGATCCTACGTCGATCTTGAAACCTGCGCGAAGTCGTCTAGAGTCGCTCCCACGGGGACAAGCAGACTCCCGGTGAGACTTCGGTCCAAGCTCTGCGCGACATCAACCGTCGTGGAGCTTTGATATGGACACCGAACCACGCACATTTCTTCGTTCCGAAAATCGTCGTTTCAGGATCGCCATCCTGTGGCGTGGAGATGCCGCAGCGCGCCGCGAGGCGACGCCGCAGAACAGCCGTTTCGTTCGCGTCTTCGAAGCGCTCGATGCCGCCGGCATCGAGGCCGTGCCCGTCGTCTATGACGAGACATTCGCCGATCTCGTCCGCGACCAATTGCTGACCATGGATGGCGTTTTGGTCTGGGTCGATCCGATCCACCAGGGCAAGACGCGGGCGGCGCTCGATCCGCTGCTGCGCGAGGTCGCGGCGAAGCGTCCGTGGGTCAGCGCCCATCCTGACGTCATCTTGAAGATGGGCGTCAAGGAGGTGCTCCATCGCACGCGTCACCTCGGCTGGGGCGCCGACACGCATCGATACGCCACGGCCGATGCTTTCTACGCCGAATTCCCGCCGCGGCTTCGCGCGGCCGGTCCGCGCGTCCTCAAGCAGAATCGCGGAAATGGCGGGCAGGGCGTCTGGAAGGTGGAAGCCCTACCGGATGCGACGGTGCGTGTGCTGCACGCGCTGCGCGGCAGCCAGCCCGAGGAGCTGCCGCTGGAGGCCTTCATGGCGCGCTGCGAGCCGTATTTCGGCTGGGGCGGCTGCATCATCGATCAGCCATTCCAGCCGCGCCTGCCCGAGGGCATGATCCGTTGCTATGTCAGCGGATCGAAGGTCGCGGGCTTCGGGCATCAGCTGATCAAGGCCTTGATCCCACCGCCTCCGGAAGGCCCGGATTCACCGCAAGCCCAGCCCGGCCCGCGCATCATGCACGGCCCGGATGCGCCGCAATTCCAGGCGCTGCGACGCCTGATGGAGGACGAATGGATTCCGCAGCTGATGGAGACGCTGACGATCGACGAAGCGTGGCTGCCGGTGATCTGGGATGCGGACTTCCTCTACGGCCCGCGCGATGCGGATGGTGCCGACACCTACGTGCTCTGTGAGGTCAATGCGAGCTCATGCTTTGCGATCCCCGACGAGGCGCCGGCCGCGATCGCGCGGACGGTCAGGGATCGCATTGCTCGGAATGTGGAGAGCGATACCGGCGGATAAGCAAAGCTCGGACGATTCGTGTCAGGAGAACGCGAAGCGGTGTCTCCACCAATGCTGTCATCGCCTGGCTTGACCGGGCGATCCAGTACGCCGCGGCATCTCGGCTCAAGCGTCGGTGCCTCTGGAATACTGGATCACCCGCATGCGCGGGTGATGACAGCGGTTGTTTGACATCATGAATCGAGAGCCATCCACCGCGTCGTCCTGGCGAAAGCCAGGACCCATTACCCCTGCCGGTCGTTATTGTTTAGCGCTGGGGCCACAGCTCACTTCAACGACACCACCTGTGGTTGGGTCCCTGCTTTCGCACTAGGGCATGCACACATCTCTGAGGCTCCATCCTTGGGCGACGGCGTGGAAGTGTTCGAGGCCGGTTTTGAAGGTGATGGGGCCTGGC
>NZ_LGHK01000134.1 GCF_001908235.1 Bradyrhizobium sp. NAS96.2 | reverse complement strand
GCTGGCGCCACCCGTGCCCGCCGTGGCGCCGCTAAAGAGTCGGTGATACCGGCGCCGCCGCCAGCAGCGCCGATGGCGATGCCGGCAGCACCGTTGCCACCCGTGGCGTTAGCCGCGCCGACCCCGCCATTGGCGCCGAGGCCAATTCCGCCGCCGCCGCCAGCACCGGCATTGCCGCCATTACCGCCATTGCCACCAAGGCCGCCGCCACCACCCCCGCCGCCTGCGCCGTAATTGCCGCCATTGCCGCCATTGGCCTGGTTGCTGGCGAGCGCAACATTGCTCACCGTGACATTGGCGCCGCTGGCGACGAACAGCGCGCCGCCGGCGCCCATGCCGCCGCCGCCTCCGCCATCACCCCCCGTTGCCGCCATTGCCGCCCCTGGCCACGGCGTTCTGGATCGTCAGATTGTTGACCGCAACGGTGCCCGAGTAGACGAAGAGCCCGCGCTGCACGCCGCCGCCGTCGAGCGTGAAGTTGCCGCCGTTGATCGTGACCCTGCTGCTCGAATTGATGACGGGCAGCGTCGTCCCGCTGGTCAGCGTGATGTTCTGCGTGATGTTGAGCGTGTAGCTGGTGCCCGGATTGTTATCGATCGTCGTCAGCGCGGCGACGAGGCTCGCGCCATCGCTGGCGTTCAGCACCGTCTGGGCGTGTGCGCCGGTCCCGCACGCGACGAGCAGAGCAAGGGTTACCGCGACCCGTTGTAGACGAGGAAAACGGAAGCGTTCCACAACGTGCACGCGCATGGCATTCCAACTTGGGCCGCGCGCCGCGCGGCCACTGAAAATCTCAGCGTGAGGTTGTATCCCCTGAGACATCCTGCCGCATGACAAAAATCCAGAATGGAACCGAAAGCGCGTCGGTGTGCTTTCTGCGCCACAAGGATGGTCCCACGTTTTCTCGCAGGCTTTGCTGGGCGGACCAATGCCGATCGTGCATCGCATTGCTCGCGCGATCGGCCGTTGCATTGCTGCTGGCGACCTTGTGCCGTTACGTCAGCTTGCCGGTATATTTCTCCAGCGCCGCCCAGGCGTCCGCGCCATAGGTCTTCTGCCACTGGGTGTAGAAGCCGGCCTTCACCAGTGCGGCCCTGAACTGCACGGGATCGGGCTTGTTGAACGTCATGCCCTTCTCGGTCAGCTCGGCCTGCAACGAGCGGTCCATCTCGACAAGGTCTGACCGCTCCTTCGCCGCCGCCGCGTCGAACGCAGCGTTGATCATCTCGACGAGATCGGGCGGCAGGCCCGCCATCGCGCGGCGGTTGCCGAGGATCCAGTAGCCGCTCCAGCAATGGTTCGACAGCGCACAGTATTTCTGCACCTCGTACAGCTTTCCGGTCGAGACCTGCGCCAGCGGATTCTCCTGGCCTTCGACGATGTGGGTCTGCAGCGCCGAATAGAGCTCGCTGTAGGAGATGCTCGACGGCAGCGCGCCAAGCCCCGAGAACAGTGAGGTCAGCAATGCCGTCACCGGCACGCGGATCTTGAAGCCCTTGAGATCGTCGACGCTGTTGAGCTGCCGACTCGACGACGAGGTGATCTGGCGGAAGCCGTTATCCCAGACCTTCTTCAGCGGCACGACGCCGGTCTTGGCGATCGCCTCGCGCACGAGATCGCCGACGCCGCCGTCCATCGCCGCCCAAACCTGGTCGTAGGACTGGAAGGCGAAGCCGATGCTGGGCAGACCGGACAGCGGCACCAGCGTCGACAGCGTCATGCTGGGCGCAGCCAATAATTCGATACCGCCGGCCCGGACCTGCGACAGCATCTCCGGATCGCCACCGAGCTGGCTGTTGGCGAACACCGTGATGTTGAGCCGGCCGGACGATTGCGCGCCGACCAGCTTGGCCGCCTCGGCCAGGCGGATTGTTAGCGGATGGGTTTCCGGAGTGTTGACGCCGAGCTTGAAGTCGAACTCGGCCGCGGCAAGGACCGGCTTACCAAACATCGTGGCGGCCATTGCGGCCGTGCCGGTGCCCAGCACCCGGCGGCGGGTCACATTCGTTGTTTTCATTATTGTTTTTCTCCCGAGCGCATCCCGCGCCTGGGGTCAGTTTCGGTCCTCCGCCTGTGTGACGCAAGGCACGGTGAAACCAATCGGCCCGTGGCACGAAACCATTTCAAGGAACTCACGAAACGATCCGGAAACAGATCGGGCTTACCAGTAGCTGCCATAGACGGCGCATAGACGCCCGGAGGCGACCATGAACCACTCGATCCATTCAGCTGATCGCGCGACCCACCTCAAGATCGTGGTGGTTGCCCTCGTTGCGGCCATCGGGGTTGCGGCGTTCGGCATTTCGGCGCGGAACAATGCGGATTTCACCCAGACCGCCCAGACCAACCAGGTCATCAAGGCCGGCAAGCCGGTTGCGATCACCTCCTCGGGCACCTCGACGGTCCGCTAGGATTTTTCAGGCTTCGGCAGACAAAACGGCCGCCCTCGGGCGGCCTTTTTGTTGGGCCTGATCGTCTTTGCGCTCCGATCAAGACGCTGTGGCTTTTGCCGCCCGGTTCGGCTACGGCGATCACAGGACCACAGAGACCGGAGCGCGCGCGATCGACGTGCGCAGGGTCACAAGCCGGCTGAGCGTCGCGAATGACTGAGCCTCGCCTCGCGGGCGACATAGTTGCAGAACCGCAGGACGCTTCCCGCACCGGCGGAACGTCCACCCTGCTCGGGCTGCCGACGTCGCTGCCATTGGTGCTCGACCTCGACGGCACCCTGATCAGGGGCGACCTGCTCTATCTCAGCTTCTTCTCGATCCTGCGCCGCAATCCGCTGATCGTCGTCGCATGCGCCGCCTGGCTGGCGCGCGGACGCGCGGCGTTGAAGCGCCAGCTTGCACGGCGCCAGCGCATCGACTGGAGCCGGATCGAACTACACCAGGACGTCGTCGCACTGGCCGAGCGCGAGAAGGCCGCTGGCCGCCGCGTCGTGCTGGCGACCGCGGCCGACGCGCTGCTCGCGAACCAGCTTGCATCGCGACTGCCCTGGATCGACGAGGTGCTCGCCTCCGACGGCGCGCACAATCTCAAGGGCGCCAACAAGGCCGGCCTGCTGCTGAAGCGCTTTCCCGCGGGCTTCATCTATGCCGGCGACAGCGCATCCGACCTCGCGGTCTGGGCCCACGCCACCGGAATCATCACCGTCAATGCGCGCGAGGCGCTGCGCGCCGCGGTATCCGCGCTCGGCAGGCCGACGCTGCATCTGCCGGATCGCGGCCGCGGCGAAATCTTAACCGCGTCCTAACGCGGTCGTTCGATTGCGATCCGCTCCGCGACCCCAGTCTTAAAAATTGTTCCGTAAGGTGCGCGTCAACAGAGGCGCGGGCCCGCAATGAATTTGCAGCAGCAAGTAATTTCCACCGGCTTCAAGATCATCTGCGCCGATTGCGGCAGCCTGGCGATCAAGGTCGCCGATCCGGCGCACGCTTCCGGCGATACCATCATCGAATGCCGCCGCTGCAACGCCGTGCGCGGCACGGTGGCGGACCTGCACACCCTGGCGCGGCGCGGCCGCGACCTGTTCGAATTCTAACCTCGGCCCCGCCGATGCTGTCAGATCCGAGCGCGACCATGCAGAGCGAGATTCCCCTGGATACGGTCTGGTCGATCCTCGAGGCCGCCAACGAATTGGGCGATACCCACACGGTCGACGCCTGCCGCCGCATCATCGACGCGAATTTGCGCGGCGACGCGCCTGGACAATCCGACCTGAACGCGGTTGCCGCATTCTTTGCCTGATCAGGGCAGCCTGTTGCCGATTGTGCGTTCAATGCGGCGCCGCGGTGGCCGATCGCACAACGGAAATATTACAATACAGACCGCAACGTCGCTCAACGTTGCTTGACTTGATTCGACCGAGGCCGGCTGGCTAGTTGTCGCACAGCTCTCGAATCGAACGGGCCGGTGCAATGACGCGCGATGACCTGGTTGTCGGGGGCGCGATCCTCGGGTTCTTCGCCGTCAGCACCGCCTCGCTGATCGCCTGCGGGCACGCGTTCCCGGCGATGCATGTCTGGCGATCCGGCATCACCGCCGAGGCCATCCTCGGCACTGCCATCATGGCCATCTTCATCCCGGCATTCGCCGCGGGACGCTTCAGCTTCGGTTATCTGGTGAGCTTCTCGCTGCTGTCAGCCGTGTTCGGCTTCGTCTGGCTCAGCTTCTTCAGTGCGTTCGACTACCCGCACGCGATCGCCCGCTGGGCCATGATCGCCGCGCTGGCCGCCGCGATGATCCCCCTGATGTTCCAGACATGCCGGTCTGGCGGCCCAACCTGTCGGAAGCGGCCATCAAACGCGTTGCGCTGCTGCTGCTGGCGTCGTCCCTCGCCGTGCTGATCTCCGACATCTCCTACGGGGTCAACCTTGGCAATCCCTATGGCACAGCCCGCAACGCCATCGCGCGGCCGGCTCTGTTGAATTATCTCACCGGAATCATGATCGGAGCGGTGCTGCCCTATCTGTTTGCGCATTTCGCGTCGCGCAGACAATGGTTGCAGGCCGCCTGCGTGTTGCTGTTCGCGCTGTGCTTCTATCCGGTCGTCAACAACAAGACCGTTCTGCTGTTGCCGATCTGGCTGCCGTTCCTGTTCTGGCTCTACGGCCAGTTCAACCCGCGACTGGCCACGGTGCTCGCATTCCTGCTCCCTGCGACCATTGGGCTCTCGGCATTCGCCGTTCTCGGCGCCGACAAGGACTACGTCGTGTTCAGCGCCATCAACCTGCGCTTCCTTGCGATCCCGTCACTGGCGCTCGATCAATATGCCGACTTCTTTGCCCACCGCGAGCCGACCCGGTTCTGCCAGATATCGATCCTGCGACAGGTGACCACCTGCCCGTATGGCGAACTCGGCCCGACGCTCGGCGCGATCTATCGCGACGGCAATTTCAACGCGTCCTTCCTCGCCACCGAGGGCATCGCGTCGGTCGGCCTGGCGCTCGCGCCGGTTTCGGCGCTCGTGTGCGGCCTGATCCTGTCGGCTGGGTCGACGGTCTCGCGGCACCTATCGCCGCGCTTCATCGCGGTGTCATCAGGCATCGCCGTTCAGGCGATCATGAACGTACCGCTGACCACGGGCCTGGTCTCGAACGGGATCGCGCTGCTGTTCCTGTTGTGGTGGCTGACGCCGGAACAGCGCGCGGAATTATCCCGCAGTCCCGCGCACGCCGCCCGGCAGGTCGGCGTCGTCAGCCTCGCGGCGTCCTGATCTTGCGCGCCCAGCCGGGACGTGGCGGGCGCGCAAAGACAGTGCTTGCGTGCGGGCGGCCTGACTAATGTGGCCGCGACTTCTTTCGAAGAACGATAATGCTCTGATAGGGCGAGATCCCATTCATGCCGACGTCGACGATATCGAACCGGTCGGTCCAGTGCTCCTCGATGTACTGCTTGGTGATGATCGTCTCGCCGTATGTCATTTCGCCATCGACCGGATAGCTTTGGGGATAGAAGTAGAAGCCGTCTCGCCGCACCGTTTCGGTGATCCTTTGCTGATCCCAACCGGGCAATTTCGAGATCGGCTCATAGAATGCATATGCCGGCGGCCGCACCGTCAGAAGGAAGAGACCACGATCCTCCAGCGCAGCATGGACCGCGTCGAGGCATACGTCGCTCGCGACCGGAGAGAGGTGCGTCCAGATCGACAGCGCGTAGGCGACATCGAATTTCTGGTTGAATGGAAGGCGTTTCGGCAGGCTGTCCGACAGTACGATATCGGCGCGAGGGTTGGAGCGTTGCGCGACCTGGATGATGCCCTTGTGAGGATCACACCCATGCAAATTGCGCAGCGGCACATCCTTCATGAAATATCTGAGCACGCTGCCCCAGCCGCAACCATAATCCAGCACCGAACACTCTTCGAATGGCTTGTCCAGATGCAGCCTGAGTTTGTCGTGTATGAGCCGATAGGTTTCGATTACCGCGGCGCCGAGTTCCATCCCGGAACGACCGCTCCAGTTCTTCTGGGTGCCGGCGTCGGGCGGATCGGGAATCGTCGCCTTGATGGCGTCGAAGCCGTCATACTCCTTCCAGAGCAACACGTTCCAAAGATAGGGATCGTCGATCCACTTAAACGCTTCGTACGCAGGCTCGCCCCTTCCGCATGCGGCCTCCGTCCTCGCCAGCTCGTCCTTGTAGTATTCGTTCAGCCACAGGCTCCAATCCATCCGCAGGTCTCCTACTCTGTTTGTCGGTCCTTGCCGCGCCAGCGTCATCTGAATGTTTCCGAAACTTCGGTGATCTCTCCGGCAACTTTAAGACGCATCATACGCGCGAGTTCCGGAACGCGGCGGAACCGCGCACGCGGCTCTTGCTGCAAGCCTTGCGACCGCTTTCATCAAGTGTATTGCAGAAAGATGACAACCTTACGTAGCTGATCGGTTCCGTCGATCCAGCAGCGGCATCGGCTGGACTTCGGCCGAGCAAGTAAGGTTGACGTCAGGCTGGCGCGTTACGCTGCCCACGTGAACCGGGACCTGCGCTGCTTCCATTCTCACCGATCCGGGTGGCGATAGTCACTACCGCGTTCGCCTATCTGATGCTCGCGTGAGGCGCTCCAGCGTGCGGCCTCCAGGAATCCTATCGATGAAAGTCCGCGAGCTCATCCAAGCACTCCAGGCACTCCCGGATCAGGATGCAACAGTCGTCATCGGAGAAGGCGCACAGCCAGAAACCTGGCTGATCGTGTCAGGCGTGGCGGAATGCCGGATTGCGCGCGTGAATGATGATCATGCGATCGCCGGGAGCCAACCGGCGATTGAAATCGTCTGAAAGAGGCGAGCTTGGCGATTGTTTTTGGGGGTCTCGAAGATGCGTGCCGGCAAGCCCGGACAGAGGCGTCCAGAGCGTCACGACAGCGCGCCGCGTGGCACGTCTCAAAATCTGGAACTTGGGCTAAGTGCTTGAAATGACTGGCGCGAGAGACGGGACTCGAACCCGCGGCCTCCGCCGTGACAGGGCGGCGCTCTAACCAACTGAGCTACTCCCGCGGATGCCGATCTTCGGATTGATCCGCGCAGGACCGAGGGCATAAAGGCCCGCATCCCGATAGTCAAGCGCGTTGCGGATCCCTGCACAGTGCAGGCGCTTTTGCGCCGTGGCTGCGAGTTGTAGCCTGTTTTCAGGCGAAACGGCGTAGTCAGCAAAGCCCCGAATCAAATAAGGCCTGATACGTCTGGGTTTCCTGTGGCCGGCCCGGCGCTGCCCGTTCCCAGAACCGGCGGTTTCAGGACTTTACCGGGCGCATTTTTCCGACGCGAACGGCACGCCATTCGCGCGAAAGCAAGCAATCCAGCCATTCAGCAACGAGGAGGGCCACACATGGCGAAGAAAGCAGCGACCCCGGCGACGATCACGCTGAAGCACCTGGCGGCGGCCATCGCCGAAGAGCAGGAGTTGTCCAAGAAGCAGGCCGAGGCGATCCTGACCGACATGGTCACCCGGATCACCAAGCACCTCAAGAAGGGCGAGCGGATCAGGATCGTCGGCCTCGGCATCCTCCAGGTCCGCAAGCGCGCCGCCCGCATGGGCCGCAATCCGGCGACCGGCGAGCAGATCCATATCAAGGCGAGCAAGAAGGTCGCCTTCCGCGCCGCCAAGGAGCTGAAGGAAGCCGTTTAAGGCTTTTACTCTCCGTTGATATCAAAGCGCCATTCCGGCTCGTGACGCGGCCCCGGAGCGGCGCTTTTCTGTTATAGAATTGCCTCCTGCTCGCCTTGATCCGGTTTGCTTGCGCGAACCAACTTCGCCAAGGCGCATTGTCCCGTCCCTACCCTTGCGCGGTCTTCATGCTGGCACCGGTTCTCGACTTCAAACACACCGTCACCGAGCGCTTCCTGCGCTATGTCGTGATCGACACCCAGTCCGACCCGGATTCACCGACCTGCCCCTCCACCGAGAAGCAGAAGAATCTCGGCCGCCTGCTGGTCAGCGAACTGCAGGCGATGGGAATAGCCGACGCGCATCTCGATCCGCACGGCTATGTCTATGCGACGATCCCGGCCAACACCGACAAGACCGTGCCGGTGATCTGCTTCTGCTCGCACATGGACACCTCGCCCGATTGCACCGGCAAGAACGTCAGGCCGCAGATCGTGAAGAACTATCGCGGCGGCGACATCGTGTTGCCCGCCGACGCCTCGCAGGTGATCCGCGCCGCCGAGCATGAAGCGCTGGCCGACCAGATCGGCAACGACATCATCACGACCGACGGCACCACCCTGCTCGGCGCCGACAACAAGGCCGGCCTCGCCGAGATCATGGATGCCGCGCATTTCCTGATGACCAATCCGCAGGTGAAGCACGGCACCATCAAGATCCTGTTCACGCCGGACGAGGAGATCGGCCGCGGCGTCGACAAGGTCGACATCAAGAAGCTCGGGGCCGATTTCGGCTACACCATGGACGGCGAGACCGCGGGCCATATCGAGGACGAGACCTTCTCCGCCGACGGCGCCAGCATCATCATCGAGGGCGTCGCCACCCATCCGGGCTTCGCCAAGGGCAAGATGGAGCACGCGATCAAGATCGCGGCCGCGATCGTCGATCGCCTGCCCAGGGATCACTGCTCGCCCGAGACCACCGAAGGCAAGGAAGGCTTCCTGCATCCGGTCGCGATCTCGGGCGCGCTGGAGCACGCACGGATCGACTTCATCGTGCGCGATTTCACCGAAGCCGGCCTGAAGCAGAAGGAAGCGCTGCTCGAAGCGATCGCCAAGGATGTCATGAAGGGATATCCGCGCTCGACCTACCGCATGGAGATCAAGCAGCAGTACCGCAACATGAAAGAGGTGATCGACCGCCACCCGCAGATCGTCGCCTATGCGATCGAGGCGATCGAGCGCGCGGGACTGACGCCGGTGAAGACCTCGATCCGCGGCGGCACCGACGGTTCGCGGCTGTCCTTCATGGGATTGCCTTGCCCGAACATCTTCGCCGGCGAGCACGCGTTCCATTCGCGGCTCGAATGGGTCAGCCGCCAGGACATGGAAAAGGCGGTGCAGACCATCGTGCACCTCGCGATGATCTGGGAGGAGCGCGCGTAGGCTCGTCGCAACTCTCTCCCCGTCATTGCGAGCGAAGCGAAGCAATCCATATCTCAACGCGCGGATAGATGGATTGCTTCGTCGCTACGCTCCTCGCAATGACGGCACAACCAACTCGTTCTCCTAGGCCCGTGCGGTCACGATCCAGATCGCACCCGGCAGCAGCACGGAATCGCCTTTGACGAAGGGCGCCAGCGCTTCGCGCATCGATGCGATCGCGGCGGCGCGCACGTCATCTGGATGGCCTTCCAGCGCACGGCTGGCGGGCCCGATCTCGAGCGCGCCCTGGATCGCCGCATCGATGCCGCGGCCGGTCGCGACATCGAGCTCGACCTTGCACGGCTCCATAACGATGCCGGAGAAGCCGGCTTCGCCCAGGATCCGCTTCACCCGGACTTCGGAGGCAAACGAAAACGGGCCGGGATCCTCGGGGCCGAGCTGCGGCAGCTTGGGCACGTGCTTGTAGACTGCCTGCAGCGGCGCCATGAAGAACGGATTTTCGCGCGGCTCCTGCCAGCACGCGAAGGCAAGACGGCCGGTCGGCTTCATCGCCTTGCGCAGATTGGCAAAGGATACCGCCGGATCGGCAAAGAACATCACGCCGAAGCGCGAGGCCAACAAGTCAAAGCTTTCGCGGGCGAACGGATACACCGTCGCATCGGCGAGTGTGAATTCGACCGGCAATCCCTGCGGCGCGCTCTGCCGCGCCCGCGTCAGCATCGGCTCCGAGACGTCGACGCCAAGCACGTGGCCCGCGGGCGCGACCTTTGCCGCCAGCGCAAAACTCGAGGCGCCGCTGCCGCAGCCGACATCGACGACGCGTTCGCCAGCCTTCGGCGCGGCACGATCGATCAGCGGGTCAAGCACCGGCTGCAGCACGATGTCTTGCGCGGCCTGTCTTGACGCCCAGCGCTGACCGCCCGGCCCGTTCCAATATGCAATCTGATCGGCGTTCTGCGGATGGCCAGCGTTCATGCGCTCAAAACCTTATTGGGAAGCCTTGTTGTGAAGCCTTGGCCGATGCTAGCAGCTCTCGCGCGTCGCAGCGCGCAACATCGGCGTGACCTGATAGGTGAATCCGGCATTGGCCTTGGTGACGGGATCGTTGGCGACGATCTCCTGCGGATCGGCATCATCGGACAGTTGCAGCACGCCCAATCCCCAGACGCCGGCGGGATCGGCGACCGGCCCGAAGATCAGCGCCTTGCCGGCCTGCAGCAATTCGCCGCAATAGGCGACGTGCGCCTGCATGACGGCGGCTTCCTGCGGCGTCATGTCTTGCGGGAAGGTCGGGCGCGGTCCGGTCAATTTGCAGACGTAGTATTTCATCGACCTGGTCCGCGTTCCCTGATTACTTCGCCGATTACTTGGCGGCTGCGTTCGTGGGCTTGGCCGGCTTCGACTTCGCGGCGCTCCCCTTCGGGGCGGCCTGCCCCTCATTGGGGCGCGCAATGCCCCACGGGTCGGTCGGCTTCTGGTCCGGCACACCGCTCAGCGCGCGCTGGTAGGCGCGCTGCTGCCGCGCCTCGTTGGCCGCATCGGCCGGCGACTTCTCGACCTCTTCGCGATAGCGCTGAACATGGTCCGACTGCGCCAGTGCAGGTCCGCCAATCATGGTGAGGAGTAAAATCGCGGCGATTTTGCGCATGCATCAAGTTCCCGGGTTAGGCGGAGAGAATAGCATCGCAGCAAGGTCGGCATCAAACCTGAGCACGTGACTTTCGGCACCTTTCGCACCATCGGCCGACGATTGACATTCGACCGGCCAGCGCGGAGCAAGCGCGGTCCCGGCCACCCCACAACTACCCCACGGTCGGGATCGCGCCCTCTCCACGCGCTCACTGAGGGCCGCGCAATGGCCTTGCTACGTAGGGCTCTTCAACCAGAGGCCGCTTTGCAGCTCGTGAAACACCGCGCCACCGTCATCCTGCGCGAGCATGTGCAAGCGGAGGCCGAGCTTGTCGGAAGAGCCGCGGTTCTCACCGACGGGACCGCCGGGACCGTCGAGGGCGTGTTTCTGGACGAGTGTCACGGGTTGCGCATCTCGATTGCGGGGCACATCGGGAAGTGGCCGATCTCGACAATCAGGATGTTGCAACCATAGGGCCGGATCCGGTCGCCTTCCGTCGTCCGGTGCGGAGCGCTGGCGGAATCCCCCTAATCCATCGCAGAAGCATGCTGAACAGGCTTCGTCTGAGGGTTGCCGATGGAATCCGCCTTCGCTCTTCGAGCTTCGGCGCGACAGCCTTCGCCCTGCGGCACTGCGCAAGCGGCAACTGCATCCGCGAAAGCTGGCTTGCCGAGCCATAGCCCGCAGGGCGAAGGCTGGTAGGCGGCGAGAGATTCGAACTCCCGACCCTCTCGGTGTAAACGAGATGCTCTAACCAGCTGAGCTAGCCGCCCTTACCTGCGCGCCTCTTTAGCCTCGCCCGCCCCCGAGGTGCAAGGCCGCAAAGCTTCAATGCATCATCGTCAATCCCCGGGCCGTGCCGGCAATCCCCCGAGATCGTTGATCCAGGGCGCGGCGGAGCGGCAGCAGACCTGGCGTCGCGGGGTCAATTCGCCACGCTGGCGGATGCTGCCCCAGCGGATGCCCCAATCATCGGGACCTCCATCCTCGCCGCTGGTGAACAAGGGGGAACCGCAATCGCTGCAAAAATGCTGGAAGCGGATCCGGCCGTTATCGCCGCGTCTGCCGTACACTTTCGGCGCACCATGGGTCAGCCGGACCGCTTCGGCGGCGCAAATCACCGTGACGCGCTAGGGCGAGCCGGTCAGCGCCTGGCAATCCGTGCAATGGCAGATCGACACCCGTTCGGGATCGATCTCGGCCCGAAAGGTCACGGCTCCGCAATGGCATTGCCCGTCGATCCGCATCTGCGTTCTCCCAGTTCGGCGTCGTGCAACAAGGCAGTCGCCAAGAGGTCGTTCCCCTCGATTGCAGCCTGCAAGGCGTCGTGCCCGTTTGGGACAACGCTGGTATCCCAAATCTGGATTGTATGGGATACCAATTTGGGATACGCGTCTCGTCGGAACAAGCCCGAGGGACAGCGCCATGTCGCAGATGCTTCAGATCCACGAGCAGCTCCGGGAGATGATCCTCTCCCTCGACCTCGGCCCCGGCGAGCGGCTCACCGAGCGCTGGCTCGAGAGCCGGTTTGAGGGATCGCGCACGCCGATCCGCGCTGCGCTGGTGCGGCTCGAAGGCGAAGAGCTGGTCCGCCGCGACGGCCGCAACTGGATCGTCGCACCGATCGACCTCGGGGAGCTGGAAGCGCTGGCGGAGTTCAGGATCCCGCTGGAGACGACCGCCGTCCGCCTCGCCTGCGCGCGCGCGAGCGAAGCCGACATCGCCGGCGTCGAAGAGATGCTGGATGCCTGCCAGTCCGGCGCGCCGCGCGAGGAATGGCATCGTGTCGGCACCGATTTCCATGTCGAGATCGCGCGGCTCTCCGGCAATCCCTTCATCGTCAAGGCGATCACCGGCGCCATGACCCGGCTGTCACGGGCGCGCTGGCTCGAAGTGTGGACCGAACCCTCGCGCGAGCAGGCCTGGCGCGAGCACCGGCGCATTCTCGGCTTCATCAAGGCCGACGATCCGGAAGCTGCCGCACGCGAGGCCGCCGATCACATCAAGGACACCCGCGATCGCCTGCTGCGTTCGCTGAACGAGGACCGCCGCGGCCTGCGGGCGCGCGGCTTCGCCGTGATCGGATTGCGCTGACATGAACATGGAAATCGATCGCGAAGCTGCTCTCGATGCGGGGCCCTGGAGACGCAACCTGATCGTCTGCGTGTTCGGCTCCTTCACGACCATCGTGGGAATGACGCTGCTGCTGCCGTTCCTGCCGCTCTATGTCGAGCAGCTCGGCGTGACCGATCATGCCGCCATCGTGCAATGGTCGGGCATAGCCTATGGTGCAACCTTCTTCAGCGCGGCGCTGACGGCGCCGTTGTGGGGACGGCTGGCGGATCGCTATGGCCGCAAGCTGATGCTGATCCGCGCGAGCCTCGGCATGGCGATCGCCATGTCGCTGATCGGCATGGCGCACAATGTGTATGAGCTGGTCGGCTTGCGGCTGTTGACCGGCCTGCTCGGCGGCTACGCTTCGGGCTCGACGGTGCTTGTCGCAGCGCAGACGCCGAAGGCGCGCTCCGGCTGGGCGATCGGCGTGCTGTCGGCCGGCATCATGGCCGGCAGCCTGGTCGGTCCGTTGATCGGCGGCGTCCTGCCCGGCCTGATCGGCATCCGCGCGACCTTCTTCCTGATCGGCGGCGTCATCTTCATCACCTTCCTCGGCACAACCTTCCTGATCCGTGAGGAAGCGCGTCCGAAGACCGCGAAAGGCAGCAAGTCGCGTGGCGGCTGGTCACTCGTTCCGGACAAGCGCCCTGTGATCGCGATGTGGGGCACCGGCCTGCTGCTGATGGTCGCCAACATGTCGATCGAGCCGATCATCACGGTCTATGTCGCGCAACTGGTCGAGGCGCCGCAGGTGACGTTCGTGGCCGGCCTCGTGATGTCGGCCGCGGCCTTTGGCAGCCTGCTGTCGTCGTCGCACCTCGGCAAGCTGGCCGACCGTATCGGCCATTGGCGGATCATCAATGTTTGCCTTGCGGCCTCGGCAGTGTTGCTGATCCCGCAGGCCTTCGTGGTCAGCGGCTGGCAGCTGATCCTGCTCCGCTTCCTGATGGGGCTTGCGCTCGGCGGCCTGCTGCCCTGCATCGCCAGCGTGATCCGGCACAACGTGCCCGACGCGGTCACCGGCAGCATGCTCGGCTACTCGATCTCGGCGCAATATGCCGGCCAGGTGATCGGCCCGCTCGCCGGCGGATTCATCGGCGGCCATATCGGCATGCGCGCGGTGTTCCTCGGCACCAGCGTGCTGATGGCGCTCGGCGCGATCGGCAATTTCGTCGTCGAGAGAAAGAATCAGGATGCGGACTCATTGAGGCGCAGCCCGCTGGCTCCGTCGAAGACGACCTGAAACGGACATCAAAAACTGACCAGCCTCGATGGCAAACCGCACATGCGGAGTGGAAGGCTTCGGAACTGACCGGTCACGCGAGAAAATAGCATTGTGTGAGCGCCGGAGCTCGGCAGTTCGGCGCCCGTATGACGGGTTGGTTTGGTCGGACTACTTGTAGTAACCGACGCCGCATCCGAGGCCAGCGACCGCGGTCACGAAGCTCGCCTTCGGCACCCACGTCTTGTCAGCGCCGGCCTTGGGAGACATGTAGCTGACCTCATTGACCTGGCCCTCTTTTGCCGCGTCAAAGAGCCTTGGACCATACACGTCGCCGGTGGGGTCCTTGAATGTCCTCGCATCCTTGCCGAGCAACGCCTTAACGTTGGGATTGCCGACCGCGACGAGGAGTGCGTCGCTCAGATTGAAGCAAAACGGATAGAGGTCGCCAGCAAGGAAGCCGTTTTCGCCCTTGTTGATCTGGTCGAGCGTCTTGGCCTTATCGGCTTTGATGGCCGCAACCGTCTTTTCAAGCATGGCCTTGGCGTCTGCCGCGGTACCTTGCGCGAATACCGTCGTCGCGAACAAGACAGCCATGGCGCCTAGCGCGCCAATCACGAGTTTACGAAACATGGAGATTCCTCCCTGCTCTTCGAACAGTTCGCAATTGTCCCGCACCGTGCGTAGGCCCGCAAGGATCATATCCAAACATTGCCTCAATTGACCGGGTCTGCTCGTGCCCGACGACGGACCGGTAAGTAAAGGCGCGGTGGCCATTTCCGGATTTGGCCCTTCGCGACATATTGCGCTCCCGCACGAATTCGAACGCTACGGCGACAAAGCGGACATTGCGTTCGTCGCATCACCCCGCTCGGTTATGGGGACACGGCCTCGTCCGACGGCAGCCGCGAGAACCGGAAATTGCAGTGGCTCGCGCCGCCGAAGGATTGAAGCAAGACGATCCGCGGGGCGTCCTTACCTCACTTGCGAGCCACCAAAACAAAACGGCGCCCGAAGGCGCCGTTTCATGATTTCGGTTGGAGCTGGCTTCAGTGCGCCGTCAGGCCGCCGGACGCCTCATCCGATGCGTCGGGCTTGACGTCGACCTTGCTGGTCTCCTCTTCCCAGACGATCGGCGCAGGCACGCGGGTCAGCGCCTTGGCGACGACTTCATCCAGCCGCGAGACCGGAATGATCTCCATGCCGCCCTTGATCGCATCGGAAATCTCCGTGAGATCCTTGGCGTTGTCCTCCGGGATCAGCACCGTCTTGATGCCGCCGCGCGCGGCAGCCAGCAGCTTCTCCTTCAGACCGCCGATCGGCAGCACGCGACCACGCAGTGTGATCTCGCCGGTCATCGCGACATCGTGGCGGACCGGGATTCCGGTCATGACCGAGATGATCGCGGTGGCCATCGCAACACCTGCGGACGGACCGTCCTTCGGGGTTGCGCCCTCCGGCACGTGAACGTGGATGTCGCGCCGGTCGAACATCGGCGGTTCGATGCCGTAGACGATCGCGCGCGAGCGGACGTAGGACGCCGCCGCCGAGATCGACTCCTTCATCACGTCGCGCAGATTGCCCGTGACGGTCATCTTGCCCTTGCCGGGCATCATGACGCCTTCAATGGTCAACAGCTCGCCGCCGACATCGGTCCACGCCAGGCCGGTGACGATACCGACCTGATCCTCGTCGTCGATCTCGCCGAAGCGATACTTCGGCACGCCGAGGAACTCTTCGATGTTCGCCTCGGTGACCTTCACCGACTTCTTCTTGGAGATCATCAGCTCCTTCACCGCCTTGCGGGCGAGTGTGGAGAGCTCACGCTCCAGGTTACGCACGCCCGCTTCGCGGGTGTAGCGGCGGATCATCAGCAACAAGGCCGCGTCGTCGATCGACCATTCCTTGGAGTCCAGACCGTGCTTGGAGAGCGCGCTCGGGATCAGATGCTTGCGCGCGATCTCGACCTTCTCGTTCTCCGTGTAACCGGCGATCCGGATGATCTCCATGCGGTCCATCAACGGGCCCGGAATATTCAGCGTATTCGCGGTCGTGATGAACATCACGTTGGACAGGTCGTAGTCGACCTCCAGGTAGTGGTCGTTGAAAGTCGAGTTCTGCTCGGGGTCGAGAACCTCAAGCAGCGCCGACGACGGATCGCCGCGGAAATCGGCGCCCATCTTGTCGATCTCGTCCAGCAGGAACAGCGGATTCGAGGTCTTCGCCTTCCGCATCGACTGGATGATCTTGCCGGGCATCGAGCCGATATAGGTGCGGCGGTGACCGCGGATCTCGGCCTCGTCACGCACACCGCCGAGCGACACGCGCACGAACTCGCGGCCGGTCGCCTTCGCGATCGACTTGCCAAGCGAGGTCTTGCCGACGCCGGGAGGTCCGACCAGGCACAGGATCGGTCCGGTCAGCTTGTTGGCGCGCGACTGCACCGCGAGATACTCGACGATACGGTCCTTGACCTTCTCGAGCCCGTAGTGATCGGAGTCCAGCACCGCCTGCGCGGCCTCGAGGTCCTTCTTGACCTTGGACTTCTTGCCCCACGGGATCGACAGCAGCCAATCCAGATAGTTGCGCACGACGGTCGCTTCCGCGGACATCGGCGACATCTGGCGCAGCTTCTTCAGCTCATGCTGTGCCTTCTCGCGCGCTTCCTTGGAGAGCTTGGTCTTGGAGATCTTCTCTTCCAGATCGGCCAGCTCGTCGCGACCTTCGTCGTCGCCGAGCTCCTTCTGGATCGCCTTCATCTGCTCGTTCAGGTAATACTCGCGCTGGGTCTTCTCCATCTGGCGCTTGACGCGCGAGCGGATGCGCTTCTCGACCTGCAACACCGAGATCTCGCTCTCCATCAGGCCCAGCACCTTCTCCAGGCGCTGCGTGACGGACAACGTCTCCAGGATCGCCTGCCGATCGGCAATCTTGACCGCAAGATGCGAAGCCACGGTGTCGCCGAGCTTGGCGAAATCGGTGATCGCCTGGACCACGCCGACGACTTCGGCGGAGATCTTCTTGTTCAGCTTCACATAGCTTTCGAAGTCGGACACGACCGAACGCGCCAGCGCCTCGGCTTCGACCGAGTTGGCGTCCGTGTCGGCGAGCGCGACCGCGGTCGCCTCGTAATATTCGCTGCGGTCGGAATACTTCTCGACGCGCGCGCGCTCCAGGCCCTCGACCAGCACCTTGACGGTGCCGTCGGGCAGCTTCAGGAGCTGCAGCACGCTGGCGAGCGTGCCGGTCTCGTAAATTGAATCGGGTGCCGGATCGTCATCGGACGCGTTCTTCTGCGTCGCGAGCATGATCAGCGCGTCGTTCTTCATCACCTCTTCGAGCGCGCGGATCGATTTCTCGCGGCCGACGAAGAGAGGCACGATCATGTGCGGGAAGACGACGATGTCGCGGAGCGGCAGCACCGGATAGGAGTGGCTTTCGCCGTGGACGATCGTTGGCCGGGGTTTTGAGGTCGTCATGGCCTTATCCTTTTGTTTTGCCCCCTTGCTCGCAGTCCGCCTGCTTGCGCAACCGCCACAAGGTGCCTTGGTGATCCGGAAAAAAGATTGCCGTCGGCAGCCGCTTATTCCGCATCGAAAAGCGACGAATCTCAACGCATGAGATCCCTCGCCGATAGCATTAGGTGGCTATCAGGCCGGGGGGTGTCAAGTCTGAGAAGTGCCGGGAAATTCAAGCTAAACAGGCATTTACTGCAATGCCACAACGGCGCTGCTGTTGCGCCGCAACGGCCGCCGGATCGCCCGGCAGCCGTGCAATTTCTAGCGGGTCGAGACGCGTGCTGTTAGGCGCTCGCGCTGCTCTCGACCGCGCGGTCGGAACGATCCGCGTAGATGTAGAGCGGACGCGCCGTGCCCTCGACGACCTCGCGCGAGATCACGACTTCCTCGACGCCTTCCAGGCCCGGGAGGTCGAACATGGTCTCGAGCAGGATGCTCTCCAGGATCGACCGCAGGCCGCGCGCACCGGTCTTGCGCTCGATCGCCTTGCGGGCGACCGCGCCAAGCGCCTCGTCGGCGAAGGTCAGCTCGATGTTCTCCATCTCGAACAGCCGCTGGTACTGCTTCACCAGCGCGTTCTTCGGATCGGTCAGGATCTTCTTCAGCGAGGTCTCGTCGAGGTCCTCCAGCGTCGCAACGACGGGCAGACGGCCGACGAATTCCGGGATCAGGCCATACTTCAGCAGATCTTCCGGCTCGACGTGGCGGAAGATCTCGCCGGTACGGCGATCCTCCGGCGCGAGCACCTGCGCCGCGAAGCCGATCGAGGTCGAACGGCCGCGCGCGGAGATGATCTTCTCGAGGCCCGAGAACGCACCGCCGCAGATGAACAGGATGTTGGTGGTATCCACCTGCAGGAACTCCTGCTGCGGATGCTTGCGGCCGCCCTGCGGCGGGACCGAGGCCACCGTGCCTTCCATGATCTTCAGCAGCGCCTGCTGGACGCCCTCACCCGACACATCGCGGGTGATCGAAGGATTGTCCGACTTGCGGCTGATCTTGTCGATTTCGTCGATATAGACGATGCCGCGCTGCGCACGCTCGACGTTGTAGTCCGCGGCCTGCAGCAGCTTCAGGATGATGTTCTCGACGTCCTCGCCGACATAGCCGGCTTCGGTCAGCGTCGTCGCGTCAGCCATGGTGAAGGGGACGTCGAGGATGCGGGCCAGCGTCTGCGCGAGCAGCGTCTTGCCCGAACCGGTCGGACCGATCAGCAGGATGTTCGACTTCGCCAGTTCGACGTCGTTGTGCTTGGTCTGATGGTTAAGCCGCTTGTAGTGATTGTGGACGGCGACC
>NZ_LGHK01000133.1 GCF_001908235.1 Bradyrhizobium sp. NAS96.2 | reverse complement strand
TTTTCCGGATCATGCTCTAGCTGCTCTTCTCGCCGCTCATGACGGGGCCGAACCGCTCCCAGCTCTCGCCCTTGAAGCGCATCATCTGCAACTGCTCGATCGGTGCGTAGTCGTCCGGCCCGGTCTTGATCTTGGTGCCGGGCAGATAGATGCCGATCTCGAAGTTGAGGCTGGCCGCCTGCTTCATCAGGTTGTCGCGGGTGAGGTTGTCGCCGCATTGCCGCAACACCTGCTCCAGCCCCTTGGCGACGCCGTAGCCGAACACGGTGGAGGCATCGTTCTGGTCGCCCTCGGGATACCATTTGGTCATGAACGCGCGCCACTCGTTCATGGCCGGATCGTTCTTCCACTCGCGATCGGCAGGATCCTTCAGATACTGGGTCGAGAGGATATCCTGGCTCGCCTCATAGCCGGCCGGCTTCATCACGCCGCCGATCGAGACCGAGACGTTGGTCAGAAACTGGACCGGATGCCAGTCGAGCTCGGCGGCCTTCTTGATCGCCTGCGCCGCGAATTTCGGCGTCGCGATGTTGACGAAGATATCGGGGTTGGCGCCCTTGATCTGCACGATCTGCGAATCCACCGTCGGCGACGTGGTCTCGTAGGAGGATTCGACGACGATCAGTTTCTTGGCCGCTTCGCCGAGCCCCTCATGCAGGCCGATCAGATAGTCCTTGCCGAAATCGTCGTTCTGGTAGAGCACGCCGATGGTCTTGCCGGGATATTTCTGCAGGATGTATTTGGCATAGATGCGCGCCTCGACCTGGTAGCTCGGCTGCCAGCCCATGGTCCACGGAAAATTCTTCGGATCGTTCCACTTGGCGGCGCCGGTGGAGACGAACAGCTGCGGCACCCTCTTGGCGTTCATGTATTTCTGGATCGCGGTGTTGCCCGGCGTGCCCAGCGGATTGAAGATCAGCAGCACCTCGTCGCTCTCGACCAGCTTGCGGGCCTGCTCGACCATCTTCGGCGGGCTGTAGCCGTCGTCGTAGGAGACGAAGTTGACCTTGCGGCCGTTGATGCCGCCCTCGCTGTTGAGCTTGTTGAAATAGGCGGCTTCCGTCTTGCCGATCGTGGCGTAGGCCGACGCCGGGCCCGAATAGGGCATGATGTTGCCGACCTTGATCTCGGTGTCGGTCGCGCCCGGATCGTATTTCTTCTGGGCGTTGGCTGCGCCGGCGACGGTGATCGTCAAAAGTCCGGCAAGCGCCGCTGATGCGACGCAGTTGGCATAGCTCAGGCGTTGGTGGTGCATCATTGTCCTCCCTGACATGCTGGCCGCGGCTCGTGCGGTCTTGATTTTCGGGCAGCTTGATGAGCCGTCGGATCGATGCGTCAGCGAGTATGCACGATTGCAACGCTGTTGCCAGCGACGGCTTTGGGTTAAAATTTCGCAGAGCGGAACCGTGGTTTCGCCGCGCGCAGCAAGGACTGTCAAATGCCGCGCGTCGCGGCCATGCATGATGCCCGCGCTTTGCAGGAAGGCCGTCGTCCATGAATCCAGCCCAGAAGGCGCTCTGGTACATCGAAAGCCACCTGCGCACGTCGCTGACGCTCGATGATATCGCTGTTGTCGCCGGGGTCTCGCGCTTCCATCTGGTGCGGGCGTTCGCGGAGGCGACCGGGTTTTCGGTGATGCGCTATGTGCGGGCGCGCCGCCTCAGCGAGGCCGCGCGCGAGCTTGCGGCCGGTGCGCCCGATATTCTCACGCTCGCGCTGGATGCGGATTACGGCTCCCACGAGGCATTCACCCGCGCGTTTCGCGACCATTTCGGCGTCACGCCGGAGACGGTGCGCGCGACGACGTGCCTGGCGACGCTCAAGCTTCAGGAGCCGATCACCATGATCTCGACCGCGCTCGATCATCTCGATCCGCCGCGCATCGCGACCGGCGAGGCCTTTCTCGTCGCCGGCGTCGGCGAGCGCTACAACCACGCCAACGACAGCACGGCCGGCATTCCGAACCAGTGGCATGGCTTCCACCAGCAGTACGCGCATATTCCCCGCCAGGTCGGCAATGGCGCCTACGGCGTAGGCTGCAACGGCGACGATGCCGGCAATTTCGACTACATCGCGGGCGTCGAGGTCGCCGATTTCTCCGACCTGCCGCGCGAGTTCGCGCGCGTCCGGATCCCGGCGCAGAAATACGTGGTGTTCACCCACAAAGATCACATCTCGACCATCCGCCGCACCGTCAACACGATCTGGAATCGCTGGCTGCCGCAATCCGGCATGAAGGTCGCCGACGCGCCGAACTTCGAGCGCTACGACGAGAGGTTCGACGCGTCGACCGGCGTCGGCGGGCTCGAGATCTGGGTGCCGGTGAAGGAGTAGCGGCTTGTGTAGTGGTTGCGCGGCAGGCGAGACGTGCGGGAGACCCTTCAGATGAACGTCGACAGATACGAAAGACCCGTTGCGATGAGCGATCCGGGGCGTCACGCCGCTCTGTTCGATGGCCTGCCGCGGGGCGCCGGCGCGCTTGCGACGACGGTGCAGGGTCTCTTGATCCATCAGCACATCGCCCCGGCCTATGGGGTGACGCTCGGCGGCGACCGGCAAGCGCAATCGCAGGTCCGCGCCGTCGAGAGCATGCTGGATGAAATCGTGGCGCGCGACGCCCGGCCGCTTGCCGTGGCACGTGCCGTCAACGAGCGGCAGGTCGGTGTGTGCAGGCACTTCACGCTGCTTCATGTGGCGATGTTGCGCACGCAGGGCATTCCGGCGCGCGCCCGTTGCGGGTTTGGCGCCTATTTCGAAGCGGGAAAATACCTCGACCATTGGGTGACGGAGTACTGGAACGAAGGCAGGAAATGCTGGGTCTTGTTCGATTCCCAGATCGACGATCGGCAGCGTGAGCTGTTCGGGATCGGCTTCGATGCGGCGGACGTACCGCGCGATCAGTTCCTGGTCGCCGGCGATGCCTGGTCGCTCTGCCGCGCCGGGAGCCGTGATCCGAGCGCCTTCGGCATCCTCGACATGCACGGTCTTTGGTTCATTGCGGGCAATCTCGTCCGCGACATCGGCGCGCTGAACAATCGCGAGATGCTGCCGTGGGACGTTTGGGGCGCCATGCGCATGCACGACAGCGAACTCGATCTCGCCTTTTTCGACCGCCTGGCAATCGTCAGTCGTGGGCCCGATGCTCACGTCGATGAACTCGGCGCGCTTGATCGCGATGAGCGGGTGCGTGTTCCCGGAGCCGTGTTCAACGCCGTGCTCGACTGCGTGCAGGACGTGTAGCTGAAGCTCGCGCGCGCCGGACTTCGAGATCTAGGTGCCACCGCAAATTCGATGTCGTCCCTGCGAAAGCAGGGACCCATAACCACTGATGTTGATGGTGGAGCGACGTCGGAACGACGAGTCCCGCCTGCAAGTCTCGCCGCGGAGTATGGGTCCCGGCCTTCGCCGGGACGACACCGTTTATGCGGCCGCGAGCTTGCGTTGCTAACTCAGTGCGATCTTGCCAGGCAGAACGCCACGACCTCTTCCAGCGCCGTCTTCATCGCCGAGGGCGGGAACAGCGCCAGCGCGTCGACCGCCATCGCGCCGTAATGCTGGGCGCGGCTGATGGTGTCCTCGAGGGCGCGGTGCTTGGTCATCAGTCCGATCGCGTGGTCGAGATCGGCCTCTCCGATCTCGCCGCGCTCGAGCGCGCGGATCCAGAACTTGCGCTCGGTGTCGTTGCCGCGGCGGAAGGCGAGCACCACCGGCAGCGTGATCTTGCCCTCGCGGAAATCGTCGCCGACATTCTTGCCGAGCTTGGCCGACTTACCGCCATAGTCCAGCACGTCGTCGACGAGCTGGAAGGCGATGCCGAGATTCATGCCGACCGAGCGGCAGGCGGTCTGCTCGGCCTTGGGCCGGTTGGCGATCACGGGACCGACCTCGCAGGCCGCGGCGAACAGCTCCGCCGTCTTGCCCCTGATCACGGCGAGATATTCGTCCTCGGTGGTCGCGGTGTTCTTGGCGGCGGCGAGCTGCATCACCTCGCCCTCGGCGATGGTGGCGGCGGCCGCCGAGAGAATGTCGAGCGCGCGCAGCGAGCCGACCTCGACCATCATCCGGAACGCCTGGCCGAGCAGGAAGTCGCCGACCAGCACGCTGGCCTCGTTGCCCCACAGCATCCGCGCGGACAATTTGCCGCGGCGCAGCTCGCTCTCGTCGACCACGTCGTCATGCAGCAGGGTCGCGGTGTGCATGAACTCGACCGCGGCGGCGAGCTTGATATGGCCGTCGCCTGTGTAGTCGGAGAGCTGGGCCATCGCCAGGGTCAGCATCGGGCGCAGCCGCTTGCCCCCGGAGGAGATCAAATGATTGGCAACCTCCGGGATCATGGTGACCTCGGAGCCGGTCCGCGAAATGATGGTCGCGTTGACGCGCTCCATGTCGGCGGCGACAAGTCCCACCAGCCCGTCGATCGAAGCATTGGACGGGCTTTCGAAGGGTACAATAACCGCCACGCTGGTCTCCAATTTTGCCGAATACGCATTATGCTCAGCTATAACAATAGAAACTGCGCGGTGCAGCGGCAAGGCCTCGAAGCTGTTGACATATGACGCATTCGCTGCACTGCCGGGGCGACAGGAGAGCGTATTTTGCGGGAATTGGTACGGACCAATGACATGGTGCTGGTCTCCGCCATCGGCGCGCTGCTCGACAGCGCTAACATCCACCATTTGGTGCTGGACCAGAACATGAGCATCATCGAGGGCTCGCTCGGCGTGCTGCCGCGGCGGATCCTGGTGCACGAGGACGACAACCACGAGGCCCGCCAGCTCCTGACCGATGCCGGCCTCGGCCACGAATTGCGGGCTGATGACTAGAGCGTTTTCAAGCAAAGTGGGCCCCGGTTCGCGTGAAGAAAACGCGTCAAAAAAGCAGTCGCCGGCCGGCGAGATCACCGAGGACGGATTCCTCGGCGGGCAATTGCGCCTCCGGCAACCCCGCGGCGGCCACCGTGCCGGCCATGACGCGATCCTGCTGGCCGCGGCGACGCCGGCCCGGTCAGGCGACCGTGTCGTCGATCTCGGCGCCGGCGTCGGCGCCGCCGGGCTTGCGGTGGCGCGGCGGGTGAGGGGGATCGACCTCGTCCTGGTCGAAATCGACCCTGCAATGGCCGAGCTTGCCCGGAATAATGCCGGCGCCAACGCGATCATGGCCGACGTGATCGTGCTCGACGTCGAAGCCGGCGCCGCAGCCTTCGAGCATGCCGGCCTCGCGCCCGACAGCGCCGATGTCGTGCTGATGAACCCGCCGTTCAACGATCCGTTGCGGCACCGCGCCTCGCCGGACGGCGTCCGTCAGCGCGCCCATGTCGCAACCGCGACCACGCTTGCGGCCTGGGTCCATGCGGCGCGGCGGATTCTCAAGTCGAACGGGCAGCTTGCGATGATCTGGCGGGCCGACGGGATTGCCGACGTGCTGGCTGCGCTGGACCGCGGCTTCGGCAGCCTCGAACTGCTGCCGGTTCATGGTGACGGGACGTCGCCGGCGATCCGAATCCTGGTGCGGGCCACCAAGGGTGGCCGGGCGCCGACGCGGCTCCATGCCGCGCTGTTGCTCAATGAAGAGTCAGGTGTGCCCAATAAATGGGTGCAGGAGGTTTTGGCTGGGAAAGGAGAATTGCCGCTGGCGCGGCGCTGACGGGCAGGCGAACTGCCCGCGTCACTGGCACTAAATCACTGCGAAGCCGTTTCCGACTGGCGTTCCGGCCTTGATGTGAAGCGGATCGCCGTCAGGAGCGTACCGATCAGCAAAATCAGCAGATAGATTTTCATGAGTCCCTCGCCGCCGCGAATTGCAACCCCAATGACAAAATGCAAAACGCGTTCCACGAAATCCAATGACACTGGCGTGATAAAAAGTGGTTAATCCGAGGTAACGGCATGAGTGAACAAATAAGTGATCGCCAAGGCCATTCTGGAGCACATTCCGGAGGACGTTCGGGAGTGTTCGATCGCGTGCAGGGAATGTTGCCGGCACGTTTCCGGCGCGGCACGGCGGTCGTGCCGGTGGTGCGGCTGTCGGGAGTGATCGGGGCGGTGACGCCGCTGCGGCCCGGCATGACGCTCTCCGGCGTTGCCAAGATGCTGGAGCGCGCCTTTGGCACGCGGAATGCCAAGGCGGTGGCGCTGGTCATCAATTCGCCTGGCGGCTCGCCGGTGCAGTCGCGCCAGATCTATCTGCGCATCCGCCAGCTGGCGGCCGAGAAGAAGCTGCCGGTGCTGGTGTTCGTCGAGGACGTCGCGGCCTCCGGCGGCTACATGATCGCCTGCGCGGGTGACGAGATTTATTGCGATCCGTCCTCGATCCTGGGCTCGATCGGCGTGGTTGGCGGCAGCTTCGGCTTGGAGGGGTTGATCAAAAAGATCGGGGTCGAGCGGCGGCTCTATACGGCGGGCGCGCACAAGGCGATGCTCGATCCGTTCCTCCCCGAAAACCCCGACGACGTCGCCCGGCTGAAGTCGATCCAGCGCGAGATCCACGCGATCTTCATTGCGCTGGTGAAGCAGAGCCGCGGCGGCCGCCTGAAGGGGCCTGACGACGAGTTGTTCACCGGCGAATACTGGGCGGGCGAGACCGCCATTGGCCTCGGGCTTGCTGACGGCATCGGCGACCTCCGCGCCACGCTGCGGGCCCGCTATGGCGAGAAGGTGCTGACCCCGGTGATCGCGCCCGCCAGCGGCATGCTGTCCGGCTTGCTCGGCCGCAGGGCGCCCGGGGCAGGCTCGATGGCGGCGCTGGACGGGATCGCGACCTTGCCGGACGATCTGATCTCGGCGGTGGAAACACGGGCAATTTGGGCCAGATTCGGGCTGTGAACACGGGGATTTGAGCGCGCCATTTAGCCCCAAAACCGCGATTGCGGCGCAGGCCGCCTTGCGCGACAATGGGGGTATTGGGGGCCTGACAGACGTGAACGACAAGGATCGACCGATGCCGCCGCTGATTGCATTCGCAGGCGTCCTGGGTGGTCTGGCCGTGGTCCGCTGGGCATACAAGACGGCCGTCCGGATCAACCAGGAACTGGAAGAGGCGCGATTGTCCCGCGTGGCCGAGGCCTCGCGTGCGAGCGAAATCAAGACCCTGCGCCGCGACCCCGTGACCGGGGCGTATCGCCCGGGCTAGCTTTGGACTCCCTCGCCCCGCTCTTGCGGGGAGAGGGCTGGGGTGAGGGGCTGCTTCCGCAAACTCGAAAGACGAGAGTGTGCGGAGAGTCCCCCTCACCCGAAATCCGCGCGCTGCGCAGATTTCGACCTCTCCCCGCAAGCGGGGCGAGGTAGCAGAAACATCCCCCATCGCCTTGATTCCATTGGCCGCCGCCGATACGGTCCCGCGCGTTTTCACACCCCCCTCGCGAGATCGATTCCAACGATGGACGCCCTGCCTGACCACATGCGCCCGGAACGTTCGTTCCAGGGCTTCATCCTGGCCCTCCAGCGATTCTGGGCCGAGCGGGGTTGCGTCATCCTGCAGCCCTACGACATGGAAATGGGCGCCGGCACCTTCCATCCCGCGACCACGCTGCGCGCGCTCGGCCCAAAACCCTGGAACGCGGCCTATGTGCAGCCGTCGCGGCGGCCGAAGGACGGCCGCTACGGCGAAAATCCCAACCGGATGCAGCACTACTACCAGTTCCAGGTGATCATGAAGCCGTCGCCGCCGAACCTTCAGGACTTGTACCTGAAGTCGCTGGCCGCGATCGGCATCGATTCGGCCATCCACGACATCCGCTTCGTCGAGGACGATTGGGAAAGCCCGACGCTGGGCGCCTGGGGCTTGGGGTGGGAATGCTGGTGCGACGGCATGGAAGTCTCGCAGTTCACCTACTTCCAGCAGGTCGCCGGCGTCGAATGCGCGCCGGTTGCGGGCGAGCTTACCTACGGGCTCGAGCGGCTCGCGATGTATGTGCAGGGCGTCGACCGCGTCTACGACCTCAACTTCAACGGCCGCGAGGGCGCCGAGAAGGTGACCTATGGCGACGTCTTCCTGCAGGCCGAGCAGGAATATTCGCGGCACAATTTCGAGTATGCCGACACCACGATGCTGTTCGAGCAGTTCAGGATGGCGGAAGAGGCCTGCCGCAAATATCTCGCCGCCGGCTGGCAAGAATCTAAGAGCCCGGGAGGAAATCAAAAGGAACATCTGATGGCCTTGCCGGCCTACGACCAGTGCATCAAGGCGAGCCACGTGTTCAACCTGCTCGACGCCCGCGGCGTCATCTCGGTGACGGAGCGGCAGAGCTACATCGCCCGCGTGCGCGACCTGGCGAAGGCCTGCGGCGAAGCTTGGATCCACACTGAAACGGGCAGGGCGGTCTGATGCCCGATCTTCTCCTCGAACTGTTCTCCGAAGAAATTCCCGCGCGCATGCAGGCGAAGGCGGCGGACGATCTGCGCCGCATGGTGACCGACAAGCTGGTCGCCGAGGGCCTCGTCTATGAAGGTGCCAAGGCGTTCGCGACCCCGCGCCGCCTTGCGCTCACCGTGCGCGGCATTCCCGCGCGCCAGCCCGACCTGAAGACCGAACGTCGCGGCCCGAAGGTCGGCGCCCCGGATGCGGCGGTGCAGGGCTTTCTGAAAGCGACCGGCCTCAAGTCGCTGGATGAAGCAAAGATCCAGAAGGATGCGAAGGGCGACTTCTACATCGCGCTGATCGAAAAGCCGGGCAGCGCTGCGATCGACGTCATCGCCGAAATCCTCCCCGTCATCATCCGCACCTTCCCGTGGCCGAAATCGATGCGCTGGGGCGCGCGCTCGGCCAAGTCGGGCTCGCTGACCTGGGTGCGTCCGCTGCACGCCATCACCGCGACCTTCGGTCTTGAGACCGAGGAGCCGGATGTCGTCAAATTCTCGGTCGACGGCATCGAAGCCGGGCAGACCACCTACGGCCATCGCTTCATGGCGCCGGGCGCGATCTCGGTACGGCGCTTCGAGGACTACGAGGCCAAGCTGAAGGCCGCCAAGGTGATCCTCGATCCGCAGGCGCGCAAGGACATCATCGTCGAGGACGCCAAGGAGCTGGCGTTCGCGCAGGGCCTCGAGCTGGTCGAGGATCAGGTGCTGGTCGATGAGGTCTCCGGTCTCGTCGAATGGCCTGTCGTGATGATGGGATCGTTCGAGAAGGAATTCCTGTCGATCCCGGATGAGGTGATCCGCGCCACCATCCGCAACAACCAGAAGTGCTTCGTGGTCAGGGATCCCAAGACGGGCAAGTTGACCAACAAGTTCGTGCTGACCGCCAACATCGAGGCGCCCGACGGCGGCAAGACCATCGTCGCCGGCAATGAGCGCGTGATCCGCCCGCGGCTGTCGGATGCGAAGTTCTTCTACGAGACCGACCTCAAGACCAGGCTGGAAGACCGGCTGCCGAAGTTCGAGCAGATCGTGTTCCACGAGAAGCTCGGTACCCAGGCGGAGCGCATCAAGCGGATCGAGACGTTGGCAGCCGAGATCGCGCCGCTGGTGGGCGCCGACGTCGAAAAGACGAAACGCGCCGCGCGCCTCGCGAAGGCGGATTTGCTGACCGAAGTGGTCGGCGAATTCCCGGAGCTGCAGGGCTTGATGGGCAAATACTACGCGCTGGCGCAGGGCGAGGACGCCTCGGTCGCCGCCGCAAGCGAGGAGCATTGGAAGCCGCAGGGTCCGACCGATCGCGTGCCGACCGATCCGGTCAGCGTCGCGGTGGCGCTGGCTGACAAGCTGGATACGCTGATTGGATTCTGGGCGATCGATGAGAAACCGACGGGATCGAAGGACCCCTACGCGCTGCGGCGTGCTGCGCTGGGCGTAATTCGACTAGTCCTAGAAAATAACATTCCGATCAGTCTCGCCTCAATTCTATCTCTTCCGTTGTTTGTCGCACGGAACGGTTTTGTTTCGAGGCAGCTAAAGACTGCCGCAGAATCAGTCGTTGGGGCGGCAACGAGCGCGCTGCTGAACGCAGCACCGGAAGACAGCTCAGAAATCCGGGAGGGCGTTGGTAATGTTCTCGGCAGCGCCGTCGATGTTTTGCGGGTAAGCGAATATTCGAAGATATCCGACGTCCCCACAGACGATCCGATGCTAAAGCAGGCACATGCCAGGCTCGACGATCTGCTCACCTTCTTCGCCGACCGCCTCAAGGTCCAGCTCCGCGACCAGGGCGCGCGTCACGACCTCGTCGACGCGGTGTTCTTGCTCGGCGGCCAGGACGATCTCCTGCTCGTGGTCCGCCGCGTCGAGGCGCTCGGCAAATTCCTCGACAGCGACGACGGCAAGAACCTGCTCGCGGGCACCAAGCGCGCCAGCAACATCCTCAGCATCGAGGAGAAGAAGGACAAGCGCACGTTTGACGGTGCGCCTGACGCCGGGCTGTATAAGCTCGACGAAGAGAAGGCGCTGGCTGCGGCGATCGACCAGGTGAAGGCCGAGGCATCCGCCGCCGTCGCCAAGGAAGACTTCGCCGCCGCGATGAGCGCGATGGCCAAGCTGCGCCCGGCGGTCGATGCGTTCTTCGACAAGGTCAAGGTCAACGACGATGACCCGAAGGTCCGCGAAAACCGCCTGAAACTGCTCAACGAGATCCGTGCCGCGACGCGTGCGGTGGCGGATTTCTCCAGGATCGAAGGCTGACCGATGGACCGCGCAACGCTCGCCGCTTACGACAAGGAGGCGGCGGCGTTTGCGCAGGACTGGCACGAGCAGCCGGCGCCAACCGATCTGCAGGAGATCGTCGGGCAATTCTTCATCAAGGGCGGTGCGACCGCCGATATCGGCTGCGGCAGCGGCCGTGAGGTCGCCTGGCTCAACGCCAATGGCTTTCCGGCCGAAGGTTTTGATGCCTCCGAGGGCCTGCTCGCGGAGGCTCGCGCTCGCTATCCGGCGCTGCGCTTTGCGCGCGCCGAGCTGCCGGAACTCTTAGGCATCGCTGCCAACAGCTTCGACAATGTGCTGTGCGAGACCGTGATCATGCATCTCGACCACGCACGGATCGCGCCGTCGGTCCGCCGCATGTTCGATATCGTGAAGCCCGGCGGCGTGCTATATCTTAGTTGGCGCGTCACCAGAGGCGACGATGCGCGCGATGCGCACGGCCGACTCTACGCGGCGTTCGATACCGCGCTGGTGCGGGCCGAACTGGCGGCGGCCGAATTGCTGCTCGACGCGGAAGTCGTCAGCGCGTCCTCCGGCAAGATCATTCACCGTCTGGTCGCCAGCAAGAGGAGGTGACGATGACGCGGCTTGCGACATGCGCCTGCGGACAGCTTCGCGCGACCTGTCAGGGCGAGCCGGCCACGGTCGCGCTGTGCCATTGCCTGGAATGTCAGAAGCGAACCGGCAGCACCTACGGCGTCGCCGCCTTCTTCAGCCGCGCTGATGTCGAGCCGCAGGGCGAGGCGCGGCAATACACCAGGCCTGGCGACAGCGGCTCCTCCGTGGTGTTCCATTTCTGCCCGAATTGCGGGTCGTCGGTCTATTGGGAGCCGGCGCGGATGCCCGACCTCGTTGCAGTCGCGGTCGGTGCGTTCGCGGACCCGGATTTTCCGGCGCCTTCCGTCGCGGTCCACAAGCAGCGCCGCCACGGCTGGGTGGCCGACATCTGACGGATCGGCGCGGCGTTCGTTTTGGCCGGGAAATATTTAGACACAATTTGCAATTTGTTAACCACGCCCTGCGAAGGTCGCGCCGGATCAACGATTTCTTAAGAAATCGCCCCTCGCGCCAATGCAGGGACCTCCCCGATGACCTCGATCGGCACCTCGCCCAATCCCTATGCCCAATATGGTTCGGCCTATGCGCGGGCCGCCGCGACGCCTTCGCTGGCGGCGACCTTGTCGGGCGACGGCACGGCCGGCGACCTTTCGGCGTCCTCGACATCGAGCGCGGCAACCAATCTCACGCTATCGGACGCCGCCCGCGCACAGCTCGCCAAGGCGCCGCTGCCGGATTTTGCGACCGTCACCAATGATGCGCGCACAACGCTCGACCGGCTCTACACGGTCGCGGGGGTGAAGAAGCCGATCGTCGACGGCAAGACCACGATCGATCTCTCGACCCTGGACCGCCGCTCGCTGTTTGCGATCTCAACCAACAATGGCGGCAACTTCACGCCGGACGAGCAGGCGGTTGCGGCGACCGAACTGAAGCAGCGCTTCGACAAGGCACTGGCGCCGTCGCTGGCGACCACGCGCCTGACCGGCGACTACAGCGTCAGCTACAAGGCGGCGCTCGACTATCTCGACGGTGCCAGCGACGAGGAGAAGGCCACCGCGACCTGGGCCAGCCAGCGCGCCGCGGTGCTGAAGGGGGTTCAGGCGACCCAGCAGGATCCGAACAAGGCGCCAAGCGGGATCACAGGCGATCCGATCGCCGCCGCGCTGGCTGGGACCACGTCGCCCACGACGGGCAATACGCGCGACTTCAGCAGTGTGGCGAGCGACGTGCGCGCCTTCCTCGATCGGCAGAAGAGCGAGGCGGCGAGCCACGGCAAGGAACTGGTCTACGATGCCAGGCGCAAGACCGGACAGCTCGCCGACTTGTCCTCGCTCGACAATCGCTCGCTGTCGGCGATCTCATTGAATCAGGACAAGAAGTTTTCAGGCGAGGAGATCTTCGCGGCCAAGCAGGAGCTCAACACGCGGACGCGTCTTGCGGTGCTCGACGCGTTGAAGCAGAGCCAGTCCGCCGGCGATCCGCGCCAGTTCTCACTCGGCATCCTCAAGCAGTATTCCTCGATGAGCGCGGAGGAACGTCAGGCGGCCAACTGGACGCAGGATTTCCAGGACGCCGCGATCAAAAGCTACAAGTCGACCTCGACGCTGCTCTCGATCCTGAAATCATAAGCCGACGCCAGACTGGAGGAAGATCAGTTCGGATCAAACCAGTTCGACCACGCACTTACTTCACCTCTCCCCATCGGGGAGAGGTCGATTTGCGAAGCAAATCGGGTGAGGGGCCGCAGCTCTAACGAGGGACCGGACCCCTCACCCGGCGCTACGCGCCGACCTCTCCCAAGGGAGAGGTGAACCTCCGCCGTCGATCCAGCCCAGCCTAATCTCATCACGCTTCAGAGTTCATCAGAACACAACAGAAAAGCCCCGCCCGGTGGGGAGGCCGGGCGGGGCTTTCTGGTCCGGTCGACCTTCGCGCAGATCCGCTTGCGCGGCGCCCGGACTGTTCGTTCAGGCCATCGCGCTTACGTTTGCTCTAGTCGACCACCTGAACGATCCGTCGCGAACGCGGCTCGACCAGAACGGTCTCACCATTCACGACGGTGTAGCGATAAGGCGTCGCGCCGAACCGTTGCGGCACGTCGTAATATGTCACGCCGGCGTCGGGCAGCACGGTGCCGACCACGACGCGATCGGGAACGGTGTAGTTCGGCACGCGCTCGCGCACGATATATTCGCGGAACGCCGGCCGCTGTTCGACCGCGATTCCTCCATCCTCTTCGACTGCGACCGGAGGACCACCACGGACGATACCGACGGTCTGGGCCTGTGCGGCAACAGCCGGCACCGTGATCGCGGCAGCAACCGCTGCAACGGCAAATATTCTGTTTCGCATGGCTCGCTCCATTCTTTCACGCAGCATTCGGCCTTCGCCGAAGCGCATGCCGAGCCAATGCATCTGACGTGGTGATGTTCCGGAAAAGCCGCCGCCATATACGCGGCATTTTGGAGCAATTTTCGTGAGTTGCGGGAACCTGTTGCTACGCCAGACGTCTTGATGTGGGGAACCTCCTCAGCGGATAAACTGCCGCTCGATTCGCACCTCCAAAAACTGCCGGAGAAAACTTCAATGACCATCACCGCTGGGCATCTGCCTGCTATCGTCGCTCTGGCTGCAGGCGTCCTGATCCTGATCATGCCGCGGCTCCTCAACTACATCGTCGCGATCTACCTGATCTTCGTCGGGCTCGTGGGAATGGGCCTGCTGCGCTGGCTGCACCTGTAGCGGGAAAGCGGGGTTTCGCGGCTTGCGCGGAACCCCTCAAAGTGGTGTAAGGCGCGCATCTTCGACCCCTCCTTCCGGATTGTTGTCTGACATGGCCAAAGCCGTCGCGAAGTCCAAGAAACCTGCTATGAAATCTGCCGCGAAAACCGCAGCGAAATCAAAGCCCTCCGCCGCGGCTCGCAAGGCTGCTCCGGCGCGCAAGGCATTGAAGAAGAGTGCCCCGAAAGCCGCCGCCAAGCCGGCTGTGAAACCGGCCGCAAAGCCCGTTAGCAAGGCGCCGGCGAAGGCCGTTGCGACGAAGGCGGCTCCGCCGGCGATCAAGGCAGGCAAGTGGGTCTATACGTTCGGCGACGGCAAGGCCGAGGGCCAGGCGACCCTGCGCGATCTGCTCGGCGGCAAGGGCGCCAACCTCGCAGAAATGGCCAATCTCGGCCTGCCGGTGCCTCCCGGCTTCACCATTCCGACCTCGGTCTGCACCTATTTCTACGACCACGACAAGACGTATCCGAAGGAATTGAAAGCACAGGTTGAGAAGGCGCTCGACTATGTCGGCAAGCTGACCGGCAAGACGTTCGGCGACGCCAAGAACCCGCTGCTGGTCTCGGTGCGTTCGGGCGCGCGCGCCTCGATGCCGGGCATGATGGACACCGTGCTCAATCTCGGCCTCAACGACCGTACCGTCGAAGCGCTTGCCGAACTCTCCGGCGACCGTCGCTTCGCCTATGACAGCTATCGCCGCTTCATCACGATGTATTCGGACGTGGTGCTCGGCTTCGAGCATCATCACTTCGAGGACATCCTCGACACCTTCAAGGACGGCCAGGGCTATTCGCTCGACACCGACCTCACCGGCGACGACTGGGTCGAGCTGGTCGGCAAGTACAAGGAGGCGGTCGCCAAGGAGACCGGCCACGACTTCCCGCAGGATCCGCATGACCAGCTCTGGGGCGCGATCGGCGCGGTGTTCTCATCCTGGATGAACGCGCGTGCGGTGACCTACCGCAAGCTGCACGACATTCCGGAGTCGTGGGGCACCGCCGTCAACGTGCAGGCGATGGTGTTCGGCAACATGGGCGAGACGTCGGCGACCGGCGTCGCGTTCACCCGCAACCCCTCGACCGGCGAGAGCAAGCTGTACGGCGAGTTCCTGATCAACGCGCAGGGCGAGGACGTCGTCGCCGGCATCCGCACGCCGCAGGACATCACCGAAGAGGCGCGCCAGGAATCCGGCTCCGACAAGCTGTCGATGGAAGCCGCGATGCCGGTCGCGTTCAAGGAGCTGACGCGGATCTACACGCTGCTCGAGAAGCACTACCGCGACATGCAGGACATGGAGTTCACGGTCGAGCAGGGCAAGTTGTGGATGCTGCAGACCCGCGGCGGCAAGCGCACCGCGAAGGCGGCGCTGCGCATCGCGGTCGAGCTCGCCAATGAGGGCCTGATCTCGCGCAAGGACGCGGTGACGCGGATCGATCCGGCCTCGCTCGACCAACTGCTGCATCCGACCATCGATCCGGCCGCCAAGCGCGACGTGATCGCGACCGGCCTGCCGGCGTCGCCCGGTGCGGCCTCGGGCGAGATCGTGTTCTCGTCGGACGAAGCGGCCAAGCTGCAGGCCGACGGACGCAAGGTGATCCTGGTCCGCATCGAGACCAGCCCGGAAGACATCCACGGCATGCACGCCGCCGAAGGCATCCTCACCACCCGCGGCGGCATGACGTCGCACGCGGCGGTGGTCGCGCGCGGCATGGGCAAGCCCTGCGTTTCCGGCTGCGGCACCATCCGCGTCGATTACGGCCGCGGCACCATGAGCGTCGGTTCGCGCACCTTCAAGACCGGCGACGTCATCACCATCGACGGCTCGGTCGGTCAGGTGCTGGCCGGCCGCATGCCGATGATCGAGCCGGAGCTGTCCGGTGAGTTCGGCACGCTGATGGGCTGGGCCGACGAGGTCCGCAAGCTCGGCGTCCGCGTCAATGGCGACACGCCCGATGACGCGCGCACCGCGGTGAAGTTCGGCGCCGAAGGCATCGGCCTCTGCCGCACCGAGCACATGTTCTTCGAGGAGACCCGCATCCGCACCGTGCGCGAGATGATCCTCTCCGAGGACGAGCAGTCGCGCCGCGCCGCGCTGTCGAAGCTGCTGCCGATGCAGCGCGCCGACTTCGTCGAGCTGTTCGAGATCATGAAGGGTCTGCCCGTCACGATCCGCTTGCTCGATCCGCCGCTGCACGAGTTCCTGCCGCACACCCAGGCCGAGATCGAGGAAGTGGCGCGCGCCATGAACACCGATCCGCGCAAGCTTGCCGATCGTGCCCGCGAACTGTCCGAGTTCAACCCGATGCTCGGCTTCCGCGGCTGCCGTCTCGCGATCGCCTATCCCGAGATCGCCGAGATGCAGGCGCGCGCGATCTTCGAGGCCGCCGTCGAAGCCGGCAAGCGCACCGGCAAGGCGGTCGGACTCGAGGTGATGGTGCCGCTGATCGCGACCAAGGCCGAGTTCGATCTGGTCAAGGCGCGGATCGATGCGACCGCGAGCGCGGTGATGAAGGAAACCGGCGTCAAGCTGACCTACCAGGTCGGCACCATGATCGAGCTGCCGCGCGCCTGCCTGATGGCCGGCGAGGTCGCCGAGACCGCGGAGTTCTTCTCCTTCGGCACCAACGATTTGACGCAGACCACCTATGGCATCAGCCGCGACGATGCTGCGAGCTTCCTCGGCACCTATGTCGCCAAGGGCATCCTCGAGATCGATCCGTTCATCTCGGTCGATCGCGACGGCGTCGGCGAGCTGGTCAAGATCGGCGTGATGCGCGGCCGCAAGACCCGGCCGAGCCTCAAGGTCGGCATCTGCGGCGAGCACGGCGGCGATCCCGCCTCGGTCGCATTCTGCCACGAGGTCGGGCTCGACTACGTCTCGTGCTCGCCCTATCGCGTGCCGATCGCGCGTCTCGCCGCCGCACAGGCCGCGCTCGGCAAGGAGATCGCCAGCCAGGCGTGAGCGATCGCGCTGTTCAGAGAGTGCAATGGCCGGGACCAAGTCCCGGCCATTTTGTTGAGCGCCGTCAGGGTTTCGTAGGATGGGTGGAGCGAAGCGATACCCATCATTTGCCCCCGCTTGGAGAGATGATGGGTATCGCTGCGCTCCACCCATCCTACGCGCCGGCGTCCTACGGCGCGCGCAACACTTTGTTCACCATCTGCGTTGACCAGTTGTTTACGACTTTCATGCGCTGCGCATTTACCAAGGCGCGCGATGCAATGCGCGAAGGCGTTGCGATCGCTTGAGTGTAGCGCGCGGGCAACGCTGATTAACTCCGCGGCAACCTAAACAAGTTAGCAACGGGAAAGGTCGAATTGCGCGGATGTACCGCGTTCGATTGCACTCAGTAAGCGTTGCGTGAGCGTACGATGTTTGTGTCGCGTAACCAGCCGAAGGGCGCACGGCTCGCGCTCTTCGGTCTCGGTCTTGGCATCTTCGCACTGATGCCGACCGAGCTCGGATATCAGGATATTGCCTCGCTCCTGGCCCGACAGCCCGGCGTCGCCGAGCGCTGGCAGAAGCGCGTCTTCGCCTCCGCGGTCGGCTCCATCCAGGTCGCGACCTACAGCTTCGGCCGTCCGATCGGAACCTCCGCGCCGCAGGATCCGCAGATCCTGCTCGCGCGGCTGGACAGCTCGAGCGGCGACATCACCGGCGCCGTGACGCGCAATCCGATCACCACGCCACCGCCGCGCTACCAGGCATCGGATTTTCCCAAGGTCGATCGCACATTGAAGGGCGATCGCCTCGTCGTCAGGCGGCCCGACCAGGTTGATCCCGCAGAGCCCGCAAACCCGGCGCCCGCAAACGAGGATCCCGCGACCTCGAATTCGTCGGTCAAGGGCATGAAGACGGCGACCGCAACGAGTGGCAGCGCACCTGCGGACAACGCGCCGCTCGATCCCGAATTGCAGGAGGCGCTGCGTGCGCCGCCGCTGCCGCAATATGCCAAGCCGTCGCCGCAGCAATACGACGTGTCGATGTCGCTCGAGGCCAATCCGCTCGACGACCTGAAGCCTGCGCCCGCGAAGCCTGCCGCTGCGCCGCCTGTCGATGCAGTGCACGAGCGCGACCCGTTTGCATTCAAGACCGCCAGCCTGTTCTTCGGCTCGTCGCTCGGCACGCCCGAGAATCTCGAGCGCTGGCAGCCCGGCGAGGCGCCGGTCGTCGTGGCGCCCGCAGCGCAGCCCGATCCCGACATGAAGGTGATGGCGTCACTGCCGGTCGATGCCGACGGTCCGGTCAAGGCCGGCGAGATGGGCGAGAGCATCGCGCCGAAGGGCGAGGTCAACGCCGACGACCAGCACAGCAAGACGCCGGCGGAACGGCTCGGCCTGTTCGACGACAAGTCGCGCGCCAAGTCGGAGAAGTGCCTCGCCGAGGCGGTCTATTTCGAGGCTCGCGGCGAAGCGGTGCGCGGCCAGATCGCAGTCGCCCAGGTGGTGCTGAACCGCGCGTTCTCCGGCAAATATCCGGAGACGGTGTGCGGCGTGGTCTATCAGAACAAGAACCGCCACTACGCCTGCCAGTTCACCTTCGCCTGCGACAACATCCCCGACGTCGTCCGCGAGCCCGACATGTGGGACCGCGCCAGGAAGATCGCGAAGGCGATGCTCGACGGCAAATTGTGGCTGCCGGAAGTCGATCGCTCGACCCACTACCACGCCTATTGGGTGCGGCCGTCCTGGGTCAGCGAAATGAAGAAGACGTACAAGTTCGGCGTCCACACCTTCTATCGCCCGCGCGCCTGGGGCGACGGCAGCGACGCGCCGAGCTGGGGCAGCGCGGCTGAGACCGCCAAGATCTCGGCGCAGCTCGCCGAGGCCGCCCAGAGCTCCGCCGAGCAGGCCAGCACCAAGCGGTAGGTGCCAACCTAACCTCCCCTTGGAAAGGGGAGGTCGCTTTGCTCGTTAGAGCAAATCAGGTGAGGATCCGCTCTATCCGCAGATGCCGTCACCTGTGGCTGACCCCCATCCCGACCTTCCCCCTTTCAGGGGGTCCTCGCCATTCGGCCTGAGCCGCCGCGATATTCGGAGATGCCGCAAGCCAATCTCGAGATTCCGGGTTCGCACTGCGCGCGCCCCGGAATGACGATCGTATAATCTGCAGGGCAGCTCTGCAGGCGAATATTTTTCTCCAGCGCCTCTTGGGATTTGCATGCAGCTGCATTAACTCCCCGTAACGTTTTGCGGGGCGGTTCCCCCGCCAGTCGCGGGGGAAGGCAAGATGGCTGTTACCACCGGAGATCTTCGGCCGGCGTCCGGCACTTGGCGCACGCCGCTCGTCATCATCGTCTGCGGCTGCGCGATCGCGTTGCTGAGTTTCGGCCCGCGCTCCAGCCTCGGTTTCTTCGTGCAGCCGATGGGCCGCGAATTCGCCTGGGGCCGCGACGTGTTCGGCCTCGCCATTGCGCTGCAGAACCTGCTGTGGGGGCTCGGCCAGCCGATCGCAGGCGCTATTGCCGACCGCTTCGGGCTGCTGCGCGTCATGATCGTCGGCGCTTTGCTGTACGCCGCCGGCCTGCTGCTGATGCGTTACTCGACCACCTCAGTGTCGCTCGACATCAGCGCCGGCGTGCTGATCGGGTTCGGCCTGTCGGGCTCGTCGTTCAATCTCGTATTGGCGGCGTTCAGCAAGCTGTTGCCGCCCGAGCGGCGCGGCATCGCGCTCGGCGCCGGCACCGCCGCCGGTTCGTTCGGCCAGTTCCTGTTTGCGCCGTTCGGCGTCGCCTTGATCGACAATTTCGGCTGGCAGACTGCGCTGGTCGTGTTCAGCGCGCTGATGCTGTTGATCCTGCCGCTCTCGCTCGCGCTGGCGACGCCGCCGGCGGAGACGAAGGATGTGGCGCCTGCCGATCAGCAATCGTTCAAGACGGCGCTGGCGGAAGCCTTCGGCCATCGCTCCTACGTCCTGCTGGTGCTCGGCTTCTTCACCTGCGGCTTTCAGCTCGCCTTCATCACGATCCATCTGCCCGCCTATCTGGCGGATCGCGGCATACCGGCGACAACAGGCGGCTGGGTGGTCGCTGCGATCGGCCTGTTCAACATTGTCGGCTCGCTCAGCGTCGGCTGGCTGCAGAACTTCTTTCCGAAGCGCTATCTGCTCTCGGTGATCTATTTTTCACGCGCGCTGGCGACGGTCGCGTTCATCTCGTTCCCGGTCACGCCGTTCTCGGCGATTGCATTCGGTGCGGTCTCAGGGCTGCTGTGGCTGTCGAGCGTCCCCCCGACCTCGGCGCTGGTCGCGCTGATGTTCGGCACCCGCTGGTTCTCCACCCTCTACGGCTTCGCCTTCGTCAGCCATCAGGTCGGCGGCTTCCTCGGGGTCTGGCTCGGCGGCGTCGTGTTCGAGCAGTTCGGTTCCTACACTCCGATCTGGTGGCTGTCGGTGCTGTTCGGCGTGCTGTCGGCCCTGATCAACCTGCCGATCGTCGAGGCGCCGGTCGCGCGCCCGGTTGCGCAGCCTGCCTGATGGGTTAAACACTCCCCCGAAACCAAGATTACGGGGAGTGCTCATCGTGGCAACGTTCAAGGCAATCAGGATCGACAAGGCGGACAAGGGTACCACCGCCGCACTGACCCAATTCGACGACGCGGAATTGATGGACGGCGACGTCACCGTCCGCGTCGAATGGTCGACGCTGAACTACAAGGACGGCTTGGCGCTGACCGGCAAGGCACCGGTGGTGCGCCGCTTCCCGATGATCGCCGGCATCGATTTCGCCGGCACGGTCGAGCAATCCAGCCATCCCGACTGGAAGGCGGGCGACAAGGTTGTCTGCAACGGCTGGGGCATGGGCGAGACCCATCTCGGCGCCTATGCCGAGAAGGCCCGCGTCAAGGGTGACTGGCTGGTCCGGCTGCCTGACGGCATCTCGGCCCGCGACGCGATGGCGGTCGGCACGGCCGGCTACACCGCGATGCTGTCGGTGCTGGCGCTGGAGAAGCACGGTCTGACCCCGAAGAGCGGCCCGATCGTGGTGACGGGTGCGGCCGGCGGCGTCGGCTCGGTCGCGATCGCCGTGCTGTCCAAGCTCGGCTACCACGTCATCGCCTCGACGGGGCGGATGTCGGAGGCCGACTATCTCAAGGGGCTCGGCGCCACCGAGGTGATCGACCGCGCCGAGTTGTCCGGTGCCCCGAAGGCGCTCGCGAAGGAGCGCTGGGCCGGCGGCGTCGACAGCGTCGGATCGACCACGCTCGCCAATCTGCTTTCGATGACCAAATACGGCGGCGCCATCGCGGCCTGCGGTCTGGCGGCCGGCATGGACCTGCCGTCGTCGGTCGCGCCCTTCATTTTGCGGGGTGTGTGCCTTCTCGGCATCGATTCCGTGATGTGCCCGATCGAGCTCCGGAGGACCGCCTGGCAGCGCCTTGCCCGCGATCTGGATAAGGCGAAACTGGCTGATATCACTCATGAAATCGCCTTGGACGACGTCATGGGTTACGGTGCGAAGATCCTCGGCGGCCAGGTCCGCGGGCGGATCGTGGTAAAAATAGTCTGAGGACGTTCAGACTTTACCAACGAAGCTGCTCCAATGTTGCCACTGTTGGTATGGTAAGCAGCGGGTAAAGAGGCTTGCAGCATGATCCCGGGGGGCCGGGTGTCCTCGCGCAGACGCCGAGAAGCGTCGGTAGCGGGGATCATGCTCAACAAGGAGCGGGTGCCCGCGCTCGTAAGTGGAGTAGCTCATGCTTGCGCGTTTGGTGTTGGGGGCCGTCACGGCCGGAGCGATGGTCGTGCCGGCATTCGCAGGCAGCATGAATGCCGATGAGGCCCGCAGATTCGTCGCCGGTAAGGTATTCGCCTTCACCTGTTTCGATGGCACCCGCGGCGCCGGCCGTATCCTCGACGACCTCGGCGCGGCAGGCTCGATCCAGTTCTCCGGCTCCGGCCCGATCCGCCACGTGCGCCTGCCCGGCAATACGCTGCAGATCCGCGGCCAGAGCGTTTGCGCGTCCCTGAAGGGCATTCCGTTCGAGCCTTGCTTCAATCTCGACAAGCAGGACGATCGCTCGTTCCGCGGCTCGGTCTCCGGCATGGGCTTCGCCTATTGCGATTTCCATCACCAGGGTGGCCAGCAGATGCTGATGGCGCGCGCGGCGGCGCGTCCGCGCACGCTGCACCCGCGCACCCGATCGGCCGATGCCACGCCGACCGAAGTGTCGCGCGTTGAGACGCCGCAGGTCGGAAGCGCGAAGCTCGAGCCGGTCAAGGCCGAGCCCGCAAAGGTCGAGAGCGCACCGGAATTGCGCCGCTCCACCGACTAGAGCCCATTCGTTCCGATTGAATCGGGACGAGGCTCCAGATTCTTGTTTTGACGCGTTTTCTTCACGCGAACCGGTATCCATCCCGCATCAAGTGCGGGACAGGCTTCGCTCGAAAAAGCTCTAAC
>NZ_LGHK01000132.1 GCF_001908235.1 Bradyrhizobium sp. NAS96.2 | reverse complement strand
GATTTGCCGAGCCACACGATTACTGCAATCAACAGCTTGCTACTCGTACACAAGGTGATCTTCTTCCGCGATCAGGATCATCTCGACGATCCGGAGCAGGAACGCTTTGCTATACGTTTGGGAAAGCTTGTACCGCATCCGACGCTCGCTACCACCGAGGGAACGACGTCAATCATCGAGCTCGATTCAGCCCGCGGAGGTAGTCGGGCTGACGTGTGGCACGCAGATGGGACGTTCACCGCTGCCTATCCCAAAATCTCGGTGCTGCGAGCCATTGTGATCCCACCCTTTGGGGGCGATACGGTGTGGTCGAACACCGCGGCTGCTTACCTGGATCTGCCGCTGCCGCTGCAACGGCTTGCCGATGAACTCTGGGCAGTTCATACCAACGCCTTCGATTACGCCGGAACGGCTCGTGTCCGCGAAGTCGACAAGAAGCATTTTGATGAGGTCTTTACCAGAACCATCTTTGAGACCGAGCATCCCGTCGTGCGCGTCCATCCCGAGACCGGCGATCGGGCGCTGGTGCTCGGCGATGTGGTACAGCGTTTTGTTGATATCCCCAAACGCGATGGCCAGAAGCTGTTCGACCTATTCCACTCCCATATCACGGCACCTGAGAACACCGTGCGCTGGAACTGGAAGGCAGGCGATGTCGCGATCTGGGACAACCGCGCAACACAGCATTACGCGGTCAATGACTACGGCGACCAGCATCGCGTCATGCGTCGCGCCACGATCGAAGGTGATGTGCCCGTCAGCGTCGACGGCCGAGCCAGTGTAACGCGCCACAAGGTCACCAAGCAACCACCAATGGTGGTGACCTAGCCTAATCAAATTCACGGTAGTTCGCTGTGCAGATTCTGTCCATTGCGCTTTCGCCTCTTTCTAAATCCACAGACTAAGCGGCCCGCGTGGCGAAGCAAGACCGCGTGTACGGAGCTTGGCGGCGCAGGAGCCCGTTCGAGAGATGGAGTATGGTCTGCCCGAGGTCAAGCGGGGTCCAGTCTCAGCCGGCAGGTGTGAACGTCGACCACTGGGAAGGGCTTGTCCATCAGACGATTCTCCCATGCTCCATCGCGATACGCTTTCGCTCCGCCGGACAGCGGACGCGGGGGCTCCATAGATCCTCTTCAGGCCGATACCGGACGAGAAGCCGACGCTAGCACGCGCCTCGTAATTGCTCTGAACGACGAGTCCGGGCCATGTCTTCGCCATCGAAGCAAGGAGTATGCGATTGTTCGACGCCAGACCCATTATCGATCCTTATCCGCTTAGGCCTTATGTCGGCTGGGCAGGCAACCGCAATAAGGATGCGATCCTAAAAGCGTGCGAAGAGCTCTTTCCTACTAAGGGTGACGCCCTTGAAATCGCGACTGGAGCCGGATTACATATCAACTACCTCGCGCCCCATTTCCTGCACATTCGGTTTCAGCCTTCCGATTACGATCAAGGTGTCTTCGAGACCATCAAAAGGAAGCGCCTCGAAGGCGATAACAATAACGTTGCTGATCCCGTTCTGGTCGACCTCACGGTCCCGTCAACTTGGCCGGATGCCCGTGAGCAGCTCTACGACGTCATCTTCGTCATCAACATCTTCCATGTTGCCCCCGTCTCGATCGCCGAAGGCATTGCTGCGCTTGGCGCAAAGCTCCTGAAACCAACCGGCTTCATCGCTATCTATGGTCCCTTTAAAATTGACGGATACCACGTCGTCGAACGAGGCATTCGACAGGGAGATTCGGGCGGCCGGCGTGCCCGAATGGGTCTCAAAGACGTGCGGGATATTGAAAGGGAGGCCCGGAAGCATGGGCTGGCGCTCAAACGGCGATTGGCTTTGCCCGCCAGCAACTTCATTCTTGTCTTCGGTGGGTCCTAAACGGCAGCTCAGCCTCTCCAGTGCATAGTGCGGCGAGTACCGCCATTTCGCACTCGTGTCGCCTTTTAGATCTACCGAATGCCAGACGCTTGTCGATGAATGACTACCGGTCGAGAGTTCGCGACTAGCCGAGGGCGTGCAAGGCCCAGGCGTGCCAATCCTGCCGATCGGACTCGCCACCCGTGGTGCATTTCATTGGCTAATAGCTCGGGCGCAAGATGCGGAACCCTCGCTAGTTCAGGTCGGTGCCCGTTGCGATGAGACTGCATCGTTCATCAAGGCGTTGAGCGACCGCAACCGTTTCAATTCATCGACATGCAAAAGGATGATCGGGATTAATCCAGATCAAGAATGTGTTCTATCAAGACAATCGATTTTACCAGTTTTGGCGAATGGCGGATAGCAAACGTTAGTTTAAACAGCTCAGGAGTATCCCGATGACGATCGCCCTTCACGCTGACTTCGAAAAGAGTTGTCTGACGTACGTCGAGCATTAGGAGGCTGCGATGTTGGCGGTCATTTTGGCGAGCGGTTTCTGCGGATTGCTGCTGGGACGCTGTTTCAAGGTCTATGTATGCTTCCCTGCAACCCTAATTTTGATCCCGGCAGCCTATTTTGTCGGGTACAGGAGCGGTCTGACGCGCGCAATTCTGATCTTCGTCTTAAGTTCTACTATTATGCAGTTGTGTTACTTGATTGGCGCGGCGAGCGACCTCATCATTGAACGCGTCCGGTCTCAAAGATCTCGAACCGAAGATTGCATCTAACAAGTGCGACGCGCGCCGCGCGACGATCAGTTGCTTGTTGTTGCTGGTGATGTTGTGCGGCTTGAGCAGACCTCGGTCGAGCTGGCGCGATGCTGCCGGTCCACTTACGCCGCAGTCATCATTTCTTTCCGAGCAGGTCCTTCAGCGCCGCATACTCCAGCATGGCGTCGGCCAGCAGCCACCTCAACCGCGTGTTTTCATCTTCCAGCCTCTTCAACCGCCTGGCTTCTGACATCTCCATCCCACCGAACTTCGCCTTCCATTTGTAGATGCTGACATCGCTTATACCGTGCTTGCGGCATAGATCAGCGACCGAAACACCGGCGTCGTGCTCCTTCAAAATTTCGAGAATCTGCTCTTCCGAAAAGCGGCCGCGCTTCATACTCTGGTGCTCGTCTTATGCCAAAACGAACTTCTAGGCGTCGGCAAAGAGCGCGGCTTTGTCACCCCATCCTCCCGTATTGTTGTATCCACCCGCGAATCTGGCGCATGCCGCGCGGAAGGGTTCCTGACACTTGGCATTGAGATCCTTTGAGGCGGTCGGCGCAACCGAGATCGTGACGGAGCTAGCGGCGGCGTCACCTCACACGTCGCATTCAGCCTATCTGCTTAGATCGGTTTGGTCGGTGCAGTTTAGCCGGATGAAATTCGCCAACGGTCTCCGGCCGGCCATCGCGTGTGGATACTGAGCCGATCAGCGATCCCACAATGGCTCCTGACAAGGCCACTCATCTTACTGAGTCTAAGACTCTGGACATTCGTACTCTTTTTGTGCTGTTAGCCGCTTTTGTTGCTCGTTAGCCTCGGCTCGAGAACCTACAACTTGACGCTACGTGCGATTCAACCCTTTTTGAGCCCTGCTGGCGCATATTTCTAAATTCGCCTCTCACCTGCGAAGCGCATGATGCCGATCGGCATCACTGCCAGCATGGCATCATTATATTTGAACGGAGGCGTCGGCATGCCCGGCCGGCTCGAAGACAATCTGCGGCACAGCCCATTTCTCAGCGCTTGATCAGCATCTTCGGCGAGGCGCCGGGGTCAGAACCACGTCGGGATGTTTCGCGTCGTCGTTATCGAGCCGATCCCGGATGACAAAACGTTGTTGAAGTCGAGTCCGCCCGTGAGCGCGATCTTTGGGTCTGGCGGCAGCATCACCTCGGCCTCGGCGCGGGGCCTCACGACGAGAAGTCTCGCGAAGATCAGAGCTGTACTGGACGTCCGGTGGTTGACTACGGCCGCCGCAGCGCGTTAGCTCAAGGCCACCACCCCTAGTCTTCGGCTCAATCAGCATCGCTTGATGGCATAGCCATGCAGCCGAATCCGGCCGGGGGTCCCGATCGGCCTTGATGATGCGTGAGGAATCGACGGCCGGAGACAACCGAGACGCTGCGCGGCTCGGTTCGACAAGAGCCCGGTGCGGCGCCAGGCACACGCACAAAAGAGGATCAACCGAAGCAGCTCAAGCTCGTGGAAGCTGGACCTCATCTCTGGTCTTTGCCAGAGCATCGTAGATTCTGATCTGAAGCATAGGAAAGCGCTTCTTTAGCTCCTCCGCTCCTGCCCAAGCTGCATCTCTGCTCGCAAATTCGGTTTTCAATCGGCCATCGACCTCAAGCGCATAGCCAGAAGCAGGCAGTCCACGTGTGGGGGCGACCATTTTGTTCCTTTCGCAGGTTAGTCTGATCGATGACCACTGCTTAACCTGAGTCGCCCGGACCGAGCCAGCAAGTCGGAGACTGGCATCTTCTGCAAGGTCGGAGATGCAGGGGAATGCCGATGTCGGAAGTCCGGTCAGAATTCGTACAAATACCGCCTAGGAAACCATTTGCGCCGACCGAATAGTAGACGAGCTGAGGCTTGCCATTGGCGCTTTTAGCGGCGCAGAACGCCCGCATCCGTCACACGATTGCATTGCTATCGACGCTGGTGCCCTCGAGAAAGACTACGGGGCGCTTTTGCCTTTGGTCAGCCCCTGTAGGGTTCGGCTGAGTGCCCCCCTCATCGAAAGGATGACCAATAATCACCATGACGAACCAATGCGTGCAAGGTTGAGCCACATCAACGGTGTCGACCTCCCGATGTGCGACGATCGGGCCGTCGCTCATCAAGCAAATCTGAACCGCATGCGTCGAGCATTCACCTCATGGCTTCGCCGGCCAGCCCTTTTGGGATGGCGGGATATCGCGTCGGCACCGTTCGATTGCGCGTCGAGCTTGCCGTGATCGATGACAAGCGACGTCCCCTGGGCTTCCCCTGCATTCGCCGCGCGGATGGGTGGCTCGATTTAGACACGATGCAACCCGTAGCAGCAGAGCCGACACACTGGCGCTACAGGCAGCCAGACGTGCTGCCGAAGAGCTGCTGCTGACTGTGGCGCGGATTGACCCATCAGCAGGTTAGCTCTCCTGATCTTGCGACGCTAACCATCGCATCCGCGGTTTTACTGGTGTGTTTCCACTACTTCGATCGGCCGTGATCACTGACTGGCTGGTCATCGGCGATCGCGCGCCAGGCTGCGCCATCGAGATCGTCATACTGCCCGCTCTTGAGCGACCAGAGAAAGCCGAGCAGCCCTACAAAGCCCAGCGCGAGTGCTAGCGGCACCAGAAAGACCAGCACCTCCATCAGATCGCCTCCCTCGCTCGCGCTCTCAGCGCGTTGAGCATCACGATCACCGACGAACCCGACATCGCCGCCGCTGCGATCAGGGGCGTGACAAGGCCGGCGATCGCGATCGGTACCGCCAGCACGTTGTAAACGACGGCAAGCCAGAGATTTTGCCGCATCAGCCGCAGCGCCTTGCGCGACACCTTGACCGCTGCCAGCACCGGCGCAAGACGCTCGCCGACAAAGACCGCATCCGCGACCGCTTGACTCATGTGCGTAGCCGTAACGGGAGACATCGAAGCGTGGGCCGCAGCGAGAGCAGGCGCATCGTTCAGGCCATCGCCGACCATTAGCAGCTTGCAGCCCTGGCGCGCCAGCTCGTCGATCCGGGCGATCTTATCGACCGGAGATACCTCGGCGCGCCATTCATGCACGCCGAGCACTTCGGCCGTCAGGCGGACCGCAGGTTCGCGATCCCCGGACACGATCTCGACGGCGATGCCCATGCGCGCCAGCCCTGCCACCACCTCAGCCGCGTCCGGCCGTAGCCTCTGCCGGACTGCGAAGGCATATTTGCTCTCGCCGTGGCTGAATGCGACGATGGAAGCCTCCGGATCGCGGCATAAAATCCCGTTGGCCAGGTCGCCCGCGCCGCAGAATGACGGGCGGCCCAGCCGGATCGGACGCCCCTCATGAAAGCCGTGCACGCCCTGGCCCGGCTCTTCCTGGATGTCGGGCAACGGTGAGGCGACGCCCGCCCTGCGCGCGACGGCGGCAGCGACCGGGTGCCGGCTCGAGAGTGCCAACCGGCCTGCAAGCTTCACAACATCGTGCGGGATTTCCGCAAGATTGGCGACATCGAGCTCGGGCAGCGTCAACGTCCCTGTCTTGTCGAAGATGACCCGATCGATCTCGGCGATACGCTCGATCGCATCGCCGGCGTTGAGCAGCACGCCTGAGCCAAACAGCGCGCCGGATGCAACGGTCTGCACGGCGGGAATGGCAAGACCCAGGGCGCAGGGACAGGTGATGATGAGGACTGCAATCGCTGTCACGATCGAATCATGAAAACTTGCGCCATAGGCCAGCCAGCCGATCATCGTGAGCAACGCGGTCGCGTGTACGACCGGGGCGTAGAGCCTCGAGGCCCGCTCCGCAAGACGCAGATAGCGCGAGCGCGCCTGTAGCGCGTGATCGAGCAGCCGGCTTATCTCGTCGAGCAGCGTTCCGCCCGAGGCCGCCGAAGCGCGGACACGCAACGTGCCGGAACGGATCACCGTGCCCGCGAACACCGCGCTGCCGGGCGCCGCCATTGCCGGCAAGGTTTCGCCCGTGATCAGGCTCTGATCGATCTCCGAGCGGCCCTCGATCACATTGCCATCGACCGCGCAGCGCTCTCCGGGCCGCAGCAGAACGATGTCGCCGGGGCGGATCGCGGCTGCCGGGACTGTCTTGATCTCGGTTGGACTGACGAACTTCGTCGCCGTCTCCGCCTTGAGGGCAGCCAGGTTGCCGGCAAAGGCGCGAGTGCGCCGCCGCATGTTCTGGTCGAGAAAACGACCGGCAAGCAGAAACGCGATCAGCATGATCGCGGCATCGAAATAGGCATGTTCGGTGTGGTTTACGGTCTCGATCACCGAAGTCGCCAGCGCAAGCACGATGCCGATGCTGATCGGCACGTCCATGTTGACGCCGCGCGCCCGCAGCGCTGACAGCGCCGACGAGAAGAAGGGCTGCGCCGAGTAAGCGGCCGCGGGCAGCACGATCAGCGCCGACAGCCAGTGGAAGAAGTCGCGCTGCTCGGGCAGCATGTCGGAAACGTTACCGGACCATACCGGGACTGACAGCATCATGACATTCATCGCCGCAAAGGCGGCGACACCCAGCCGGCGCAACAAGCCCTGCGCCCGCTGTGCCTCCAGCGTTTCGGCATTGTCCCGCTCGAAGGGATAGGCCTTGTAGCCGAGATCGGCGAGCCGGCTCACAAACATCGCCGGATCGAACGCTCCGGCTTTCCATTCCAGCGCCAGACGACTGTCAGTCAGGTTCACGCGAGCCGAGGCGACGTCGGGAATGCTTGCGAGATTGCGCTCGATCTTGGCCATGCAGCCAGCGCAACTGATGCCCTCGACCGCGAGATCGAGATGAACGAGGCCGGATCCCGTGTCCTTCAAATAGTGCGAGAAATCGATATCCGCCTGCATAGGATGCACCCTCAGTTCAGCAGGATTCGATTCTTCGACAGGAACATGCGGCGGCCGTCAGCGTCGCCCTCGATGACGAGGTCCCACTGCCCGGCGGCGACGCCATCGGCGCGGCCGTTATAGCTCCCCCCCCCCAGCCTCGGCGATCTCGATCGCCCGGTCTGCGCGACGATCGATCGGCCGCTCGAGCCGAACGAGGAAACTCATTCCCGTCAGCGGCGCTCCGGCGTGGTCGCGCGCCTCCAATACAATTGCCGCGCTGCCGTCAGGCCGCCGACCGATATGCGCCTGGACTTGCCAGTCGCGCTCGTTCTGCTGTCTGGCCGCGTCGATCTCGCGCTGATAGGCGAGGCTGGCGCTGTAGGCGCTGTCGACCTCGGTGCCCGGAAGAGTCGTGATGGCAAGACGCATCATGACCATGTTCACGCTGATGACGACGGCAAAGAATGCGGTCGTCATGACCAGGACGAAACGTCCGGTGATGGGTCGCGCGGCTTGACTGGAGACTGTCATGATGAAATTCCGTGATTAGGGAAGGACGAAGTGGTCGGTCGCGGAGGCGACCTCTCCGAGACCGATATCAGTGACGCGGAATGTGACCGGTACCGACTTTTCGGCTTTTTCATCGAACGGTGCCGTCACCAGCACGCGCATCTCGGTAGTGGTGTCGCGCGGAAGGACAATCATCGGACGATCAGGAGTTACCGAATCGGCGCCGATGACATGCAGCTTTGCATCCGCCGGACCGTCGACATCGATCGCAATCACACGATCGAAGCCGCGCTTGTTGAGGAATCGCAGCGTATAGCCGTTGCGGGCCGCCCCGTCGCTGAGCCGCACCGCGATCGGGTTGCGATCATGCAGCACGTTGACGTCGAGCAGGGTCCGCGACATCAAAGCGTAGAGCATCACCGCGCAGACCACGGTGATCAGGCCGGCATAGACCACCGTCCGTGCCCGAACCGGCTTGAAGATCTCTTCCTTGCCGGCGATGCGGCGCTGGACATTGATGTCGTTGTCGTATCCGATCAGGCCGGTCTTGCGGCTGACCTTGCTCATGACGGCATCGCAGGCATCGATGCACAGGCCGCACTGGATGCAGCCGAGCTGCGCGCCATCACGGATGTCGATGCCGGTCGGACACACGGCAACGCACTGGTTGCAATCGATGCAATCGCCGGCCTTCTCGCCGAGCGCGCGGATGTCGAACGCCTTCTTCACCGAGCAACGCGGCTCGCCGCGATCGTATTTATAGGTGACGTTGAGTGCCCATTCGTCGGTCAGCGCGGCCTGAATCCGCGGCCACGGGCACATATAGACGCAGACCTGCTCGCGCATGTAGCCGGCCAGCGAATAGGTCGACGCGGTCAGCATCGCGATCCAGACATGGGCGACCGCCGGCGCCTGAAAGGTCGCCAGGTCGCGGACCAGGGTCGGCGCATCGGCGAAATAGAGCACCCAGGCGCCGCCGGTCCACCAGGCGATCATCAGCCAGATCGTGTGCTTCAACACGCGGCGACCGGCGCGCTTTGCGGTCATTGGGCCTGCATCGGCCTTGATCTGGGCGCGGCGGTCGCCTTCGACCAGCCGCTCGACCGCATAGAAAAGATCCGTCCAAACCGTCTGCGGGCAGAGATAGCCGCACCAAATCCGGCCACCCAGTGCGTTCATCAGAAACAAGGCGAGAGCAGCGAGCACCAAAAGGCCGGTGAAATAGTAGATTTCCTGCGGCCACAGCTCGATGAAGAAGAAATAGAAGCGTCGGTTTGGAAAATCGATCAGGACCGCCTGGTCGGGCGCGCCGAGGCCCCGATGCCAGCGCACGAAGGGTAGCAGATAGTAGACGCCGAGACAGACGGCCATCAGCCGCCATTTGATCGAGCGGAATCGGCCGGAGACGCTCTGCGGGAAAACCTTCTTGCGAGGCGCATAAAGCGGCCCGTCTTCGTCGGCTACGAGTTCATCAGGCGGCACGGGCTTGTTCATGGGTTGCTCGAATGAGGCGCTCGTTGAAACCTACATCCCCGCACCATGTCCAGATTTGACCTCGGTCAATGATTCCGGCCCCCTCGCGGCGTGCTACTTGCCACCGCCTAATGAGTGCACATAGACCGCCAGCGCCTTGACGGTGACCGGGTCCAGACGGCCGACCCAGGCCGGCATCACGCCGGCGCGGCCGTTGGTGATGGTCTCGATCAACGTCTCCTCGTCGGAGCCATAGAGCCAGATCTTGTCGGTCAGGTTCGGTGCACCGAGTTCCTGGTTGCCCTTGCCGGCGTCACCGTGGCAGCTCGTGCAGTTCTCGGTGAAGATCTTCTCCCCTGCGGCAGCATCGAACTTCGGCGCCGTGGAGAGGCCGGAGAGCGAACGCACATAATTGGCGACGGTCACGATCTCGTCCTTCTTGAGAATCCCGTCACGACCGAATGCCAGCATCTGCCCTTCATGGGTCTTTGCGTGTCCCGAGCGTGCGCCGAACTGGATCGTCTGCATGATCTGGTCGAGCGAACCGCCCCACAGCCAGTCGTCATCGTTAAGGTTGGGATAGCCCTTCGCGCCGGCGCCGCCGCTGCCGTGGCACGGCGCGCAATTGTCGGCGAAGACGGTCTTGCCGCGGGCTCGAGCCAGTGCCAGCAGAACCGGATCCTTCTCGATGTTGGCCAGTGACGCGTTGCCGAGCACCGCCATCTTTTGACCGCGCAGCTTTTCGAGGTCGGCAAGGTCCGTCGCGACACTGGCGCGGGTGGAATAGTGAAACAGACCAGTGGTGTAGCCCGACACCAGCGGCCAAGCCGGATAGACGGCCCAGTAACCAATCGCCCAGATGATCGTTGCATAGAATGTCAGGACCCACCACCGCGGCAGCGGCGTGTTCAGTTCCTTGATGCCGTCCCACTCATGACCGGTCGTGCTGCGGCCGGAAACGCGGTCGATCTCATCGTGCTCGCTCATGATCGGTCAGTCCTCCCGCAGCGGCATCCGGGCTGCAGCATCGAAGAGGGATTTGTTGCGGGGCCAGAGCGCGTAGACGACGATCGCTATGAAGATTCCAACGAAGATCGGCGTACAGAGTGTGCCGACCAGGCTCGACGCAAAATTCTCGACTTGAATGATCGCTTTCATGCTCGCGGTCTCAGCGCAGATTGGCTTTTTCGTTGTAAAGCTTGAAGTCGACAAGCGTGCCGAGCATCTGAAGATAGGCGATCAGCGCGTCGAGCTCGGTCGGATTGCCGGCCTTGCCGTCGAAGTTGCGAAGCACCGCCTTCGGATAGCGCTTCTGGAACGCATCGGAACCCGCGCTGTCGGGATCGACCTGCGCCTTGAGATCGGCGGCCGCGTTGGCGATCTGCTCGTCGGTATAGGGAACGCCGACCGCGCGATTGGTCTGCAGATGGGCCACGACATCGGACAGGTCGAGCTCCATCTTCGCCAGCGACGGGTACCCGGGCATCACCGACTGCGGAACGATCGAGCGCGGATTGATCAGGTGAGTGACGTGCCAATCGTCCGAATATTTGCCACCGACGCGCGCCAGATCCGGCCCGGTGCGCTTGGAGCCCCACTGGAACGGATGGTCGTACATGCTTTCCGCAGCGAGCGAATAGTGCCCATAGCGCTCGACCTCGTCGCGCAGCGGCCGGATCATCTGCGAGTGGCAGAGATAACAGCCCTCGCGGACATAGATGTTGCGACCGGCGAGCTCAAGCGGCGTGTAGGGCCGCACGCCGTCGACCGCTTCGATCGTGCTCTTCAGGTAGAACAGCGGCGTAATCTCGACCAGCCCGCCGATGGCAATGACGACGAGAATGCCGGCGATCAGGATGGTCGAGTTCTTCTCAAAGATCTTGTGTCGATTCCAGAAGGACATTGCGCGACCTATTCGGCAGGCTGGAGGGCCGCGGCGCCCTCGGCTTCGCTGGCTTTGCCGGCATTGACCGTCATCCAGAGATTGACGGCCATGATCAGGGCCCCGATCAGGAACAACGCGCCGCCGGCTGCCCGAATGATGTAGAAGGGATGCATGGCCTCGACGGACTCGATGAAGGAGTATTCGAGAAAGCCCAGCGAGGTGTAGGCCCGCCACATCAGGCCCTGGAGGATACCCGAAACCCACATCGCGGAAATGTAGAGCACGATGCCGATCGTCGAGATCCAGAAGTGCCAGTTCACGAGCTTCAGGCTATAAAGCTGGCGATTCCACAGCCAGGGGATCAGGCAGTAGAGCGCGCCGAAAGAGACGAAGCCGACCCAGCCGAGTGCTCCGGAATGCACGTGGCCGATGGTCCAGTCAGTGTAGTGGCTCAGCGAATTGACCACCTTGATCGACATCATCGGCCCCTCGAAGGTCGACATGCCGTAGAAGGCGACCGACACCACCATCATGCGCAGCACGGGATCGGTGCGCAGCTTGTCCCAGGCGCCCGACAGCGTCATCAGGCCGTTGATCATGCCGCCCCAGGACGGCATCCAGAGCATGATCGAGAACGTCATGCCGAGCGTCTGCGCCCAGTCAGGCAGTGCCGTGTAGTGCAGATGATGCGGGCCGGCCCAGATGTAGAGGAAGATCAGCGCCCAGAAATGAATGATCGACAGCCGGTAGGAATAGACCGGACGCTGCGCCCGCTTCGGAATGAAGTAGTACATGATCGCCAGGAAGCCGGCGGTCAGGAAGAACCCGACCGCGTTGTGGCCGTACCACCACTGGAACATCGCATCCTGCACGCCGCCCCAGGCGATGTAGGACTTCGAGCCGAGGAAGGAAACCGGCAGCGCGGCATTGTTGCCGAGATGGAGCACCGCGATCGTGATGATGAATGCCAGGTAGAACCAGTTGGCGACGAAGATATGCGGCTCCTTGCGCTTCACCAGCGTCATCAGGAACACGAGCAGATACGTCACCCAGACGATCGTCAGCCAGAAGTCGGCGTACCATTCCGGCTCGGCGTATTCCTTCGACTGGGTCACGCCGAGCAGGTAGCCGGTGCCGGCGATCAGGATGAAGAAGTTGTAGCCGACCACCACGAACCAGGGCGCGAGGTCGCCGGCAAGGCGCGTGCGGCAGGTCTTCTGCACGACGTAGAACGAAGATGCGATCAGGACGTTGCCGCCGAACGCGAAGATTACGGCTGACGTATGCAGCGGCCGCAGCCGGCCAAATGTCGTCCAGGGCAGATCGAAATTCAGCGCCGGCCACGCCAGCTGCATCGCGATCATCAGACCCACGCTGAAGCCGGCGATACCCCAGAACATCGCCATCGCGGAAGCGAACTTGATTGGTCCGAGATAGTAGTTGGGACGCCCGCCGATCTCTGCCGGAGGCAATGCGGCCGGACGGTCAAGGTAGCGATTGCCAATCATGACCACGGAGATCAGGCTGGCGACACAAGCAAGCGACGCGTGAAAACTGAACGCCGCATCGTGCCCCATCGCCGCGCCCAGAAAGCTAGCGAAGGCAAATACCGCAAGTGCCGACGTCAAGCCGGCTTCGCCCATCGTCATCGACTTTGAAACGGAAGATGGACTGGTCATGTGGACGCTTTCTTTGGATGCGGTGGCGTCATGGAAACCACAATTTCGCCGCCAGCCACTTGATCGGTATCAATTTCTGCGCCATGCCGCGCGGCGTCGGCGCCGCGGCTCAGCGCCGTCAGGGTCAGTTCATTCGGACAATATCGTGCCGGACCGGCTCGCCTTTCCCGCGCGAGATCCGCGGCGCAGCGAGCCTTCTCATGGCATAGACCGCACACTCGCTGCAGATCACGCAACACATCGCAATGGAACGAAGCGAGCGTCTGCTCGGACAAACCTGCATGCTCGAGGCGCTTGCCGAGCAACTCCGGTGAACCTTGCTCACCGGCAAGCGCACGAAGGTCCGACGTCGAGAGATTGAGCTCGTGAGCGATCTCGTCGACCTCCCTGGCGGTCAACAGATCGAATTCGTGTCGACGCACAAGAAATGCTCGCAAGCGGGCGAGAAGCTTCTCAAATTGCGGCGAGCTATTGCCAGCTGATCGGTCGGTCATTTCGCCCCCCCTTTGCTCAACACCTCTAGCCGAAGGACCCGATTGTCGATTTGATCTTGATCAAGCACGCGATATTGCGGCAATCGATCGCGACGGCCGTCCAAGGGGCGCTAGCCGCCCCAGGCCGACGGCAAGGCCGGCGGCGTTCGAAGCTCCATGGAATCGGCAAAGATCGTCCAGTCGCGGACGCCCTTCTGTCTGCAGAAGTCGGCCTCGGCCAGCTGTGCAGCCGCGGAAAGCGAGACCGCGTCGACCTTGAACGCTGCCTGGCAGGCGCGATGTTCGTGGCCGGTATCGTCGCAAACCGTCTTGATGAAACGAACGTCAAATGATGTCATGGCACCCTCGCATGGGCTGATTCCTTGCTCATGCTGCCATTGGTACGAGACACCCGTATTGATCTGCCGCAACGGAATGCTCTGAGGCGCGGCTATCTTACCGCCAGGAACACGAGCGACGCGCTATTCGCGACGTACGGCTCACATGGTCAGGAACTACGAACGGACCGGACGAGTACTATTTGTGGTCAGATGTCCAGCCTGTGGACGACGGCCGGACTGCCGGTATTGACGTTGCTTTGCTGCTGACGGTCCATCCGGAGGCAACGACCGCGAAGCCCACGATCACCAAGATCGCAATCAATGTTGCGGCGAAACCCACGACATCGGCGCCGACCACCGCAGTTGCGGTCAACGGGATCAGAATGCTTACGGGGCGAAGGATCATCCTGCCGTCTCCTTTGCTTTGGCTGCTCGTTCGTCTTCCGCGGATTGGATATAGAAGCCGGAATAAGTGTCGACGTAGCATAGATGATCGTGCACTTCCTTGACGCCGGCGACATTCTCCGCCGCGACAATTGCCGCCTGCCTCGCCCGCTCGTCCACGATGATCCCCCGCATGTGCACCACGCCGTTGCGCACCGCGACTTGCAACCCGAGCGGACACCAATTTGCACCGTCGAGTGCCCGCACGATGCGATCGTGGACGTGCTTGTCATCAGCCGTCGGATCCGGGATCTGGTGCGCGATAGACGCGACTGCCCGCAGCAGATCGGCACGTGTCACGAGGCCAACGAGGCGCCCCTCGCGCATCACTGGCAGCCGTTTGACGCTCATCTTCTCCATGAGATCGACCAGATCAGGTAAGGACATTTCTTCCGTCACGGTGACAGGATCACACGACATCATCTCTCCGACCTTCCGCCCGCGCTCGTGGACAAAGTCCGCGGCTGCATGACCGGAGCCGAGAAGGAACTGAAGCCAGCGGCCACGCCGGCGTTGCGTGCCGATCTCGCTTCGCCGCAAAAAGTCGCTTTCCGACAGGATTCCGACCAGTCTTCCAGACAATTCGACCACCGGCATACCGCTGACATGATGATCCATCATCAACTTGGCGGCCTCGATAATGGAGGTCTCGGTTCCAACAGTAATGAGATGTCTCGTCATGATCTGGTGTGCGCGCATAGCCATCTCCTTTCAACGCCCACGCCGAGCTTGCACATGATCGGCGCGTTCATCTTGATCTTTCTCAATGCCCGCACTTGATGCGAATCAAGGCGCTACGACCGATGATCGAAGATATTGGCAGTTAGTCAGGAGAACAAAATCATGTTGCAGACTCTGGTCGCCTCGATCGGAGCGCTCGCGATCGTTGTCGTGTCCCTCGTCCGGATGATCTTGCACGCAAAGCGGCCTTCGTTGAGCCAGCCGGCCGGGTCCAGCCGCCCTCGGCACCATCGCCGTTGCCCGTTCTAGGCCGCCGACGCCGCCTCGACGGTGCACCGGAATTTTGACGTGCATCAATGCGGCACGATGCGTCCCGCCAGACGATTCCGTTCGAGCCGTGCGATCCGGAAAGCTATCGAGTTGACGCACATCAACACGCAATTGCCGGACGTATGGAAAGCAGGGCCTTCCTCAATGAAGGAGGTGAACATGACACACCACAGCGAAGCCCGTACCATCTCCGACGCCATCCAAAGCTATGCGAAGCGCGCGATGACCGTCCAGTCGGAATTCTCGGAGAAATTGGTCGAGGCAAACCAGCACTGGTTCGAGCAGATGCAGATCGAATCGAACGAGGCCTGGGAGCTCTTCCGCAGGTTCAATTCCACCGCCTCGGTCGCCGAGAAGATCACAGCGCTGCAGGACCGGGCCAAGGGCGTTACCGCGCGTAGCGCGAACGACGCGATGTATGCAATCGAGACCGCGCGTTCGCTGGGCACGATCGAGTTGAACCTGTTTGCACGAAAGACCAGCAGTGTCGACGAGGCTACTCAGAAGGCCGCCTGACATGCCCGTACCGGACGCTCCAGAGCGCCCAGGGCCCGGCGTCAGCGAGACATGGGAGGCGGTCGCGACGCCCCCCTTCGATCGAGACCTTGAACTCGCCTTCATCGAAGGTAACGCGATTCACAAGCTCGTCCTCCCCCGCCGCCGCATCCTGGGCGGCTGGATGAAGGCGGGGACCATCGAAAGCATCCTGGTGCAGCCGACGCTTTGGCGTGCCTGGGTCAAATAGGTCGTCCGCCCACTGTCTTGAACAGAGCAGCCAGTGGCAGCACGCTTCCGGACGTTGTAACATCAAATAGGTTGAGGGCTTTGCCGGGGAAATATGTCCGACCGCATTTGGTACCGCTATGGCACTGCCGCGGCAGCGGCCGCACTCGTATTTGCTGTGCGCGCGGGACTAGATAACTATTTCGAGGACCGGACCTTCACGATCATCTTTGTCCCGGCCGTGCTTTTTGCCGCTTTCGCCGGCGGCCGCGGTCCGGCGATCCTCACCACCCTGCTCTGCCTCGTCATCAGCGCCAATTTCCTCGGCAGGAGCCTGGTCACCGAACCTGCCAATCTGATCGATATCGCCTGTTTTGCTATCCTCGGCCCGATCCTTGGCTTTATGGGTGACCGGCTACTGATGAAGAGCGATCAGGCCCGAAATCGCCAAGCCCATCTGCAGTCGATCCTCGACACGGTCCCTGATGCGATGATCGTCATCGACGACCGCGGCATTATTCGCTCCTTCAGCGCTGCAGCCGAGCGCTTGTTTGGCTGGAAAGCGGACGAGGTCGTCGGACAGAACGTTTCGAACCTGATGCCCCGGCCGTATCGCGGCGAGCACGACCGCTATCTCGAGCGTTACCTTACGACCGGCGAGCGGCACATCATCGGCATTGGCCGTATCGTTGTCGGGGAACGAAGTGACGGCTCGACGTTCCCGATGGAGCTCGCCGTCGGCGAGGCCAAGGTAAGCGGAGAGCGCTTCTTCACCGGCTTTATCCGCGATCTCACCGAGCGTCGAGCGCAGGAACGGCGGCTTCAGGAGCTGCAGTCCGAGCTGGTCCATGTGTCGCGATTGACCGCCATGGGTGAGATGGCGTCCTCAATCGCGCATGAGATCAACCAGCCGCTGTCAGCCATCACGAACTATATGCGCGGTGCGAAGACGCTGCTGGCGTCGGAGATACCGGATGCTACCCGCATTCGGGACGCGCTCGAGCGGGCCGCGCAGCAAGCGCTACGGGCCGGCGACATCATCAAGCGCCTGCGCGAATTTGTCGCGAAGGGCGAGACCCAACAGTCCCTGGAGAGCCCGGTGACCTTGCTCGAAGAGGCTGTCGCACTAGCGCTGCTCGGCGCCAAGGAGCAGGGCGTGCGGGTGGCGATCCGCAGCGACCGGGACATGCCCCCGATCATCGTCGATAAAATCCAGATTCAGCAGGTCGTGCTCAACCTGGTTCGCAATGCGATCGAGGCGATGGCCTCGGGCCCGCGCCGCGAATTGACCGTCGGCGTCTCCAAGACTAACGGTGTTGCGACGTTTACCATTGCTGATACCGGCCCGGGCATCAGCCCCGATATCGCGGACCGTTTATTTCAGCCCTTTATCACGACCAAGGAGCATGGCATGGGCGTCGGCCTCTCGATCTGCCGGACCATCATCGAATCCCATGGCGGACACATCGATGTGGTGCCAAACGCTGGAGGTGGCACGGTTTTTCAGTTCATCCTCCCCTTCGCGGAGGACGGGGAAGAAGAATCATGACAACGCGGCGTACAATTCTCGTGATCGACGATGATCCAGCTATGCGCGACTCACTAGCCTTCCTTCTTGACGTCAACGGCTTTGCCGTAACGTCTTATGAGACGGCAACCGATTTTCTCGATCATCTCGCCGGCGGCACAGTCGACTGCATTGTATCTGATATCCGTATGCCCGGCATGAGCGGCCTCGAATTGGTCCGCAAACTCAAGGCCGACGCGGTCGCATGTCCCGTCATTCTGATGACTGGCCATGGAGACGTCGCACTCGCGGTGGAGGCGATGAAGGCAGGCGCGGTTGACTTCATCGAAAAGCCGTTCGAGGACGAGGCGCTCTTGCGTGCAATCGGCGACGCCTTGCAAACACAGTCGGCGGCCCCCGCTGACGGTACGGTCAAGCGCGAGGCCGAGGCTCGCCTTGTGGATCTCTCGCCGCGCGAACGTGACGTTCTGCGGGGGCTCGTGGCGGGCAAGATCAACAAGGTGATCGCCCACGACCTTGGCATCAGCCCACGAACAGTCGAGGTTTACCGGGCTAACCTGATGGCCAAGACTAATGTGCGCAGCGTGTCGGAATTGATGCGGATCGCGATCGCTGCTGGGCTCTAGACATCCCTAGAAAGCGATCATTCAAGGCTGCTCGTCCATGGAGATCAAGACGCGCCAAGCCCACGCTGGTGAGGCAGCACATGGGCAAGCGTATCCCGGAATTTCGAGCCATGTATCGCCGCTCGCAAAGGCATAAGCAATTATTCATTGCGGGCGTCACCTGCCGCCAGAACGCAACATTGCATCGGATTGACGATAGATCGCCCTGCTCGTTGCCATGCGAAAACGGAACCCTGCTGCAGGATTCCGATAGGGGCTTTTATCGCGAGTTAAATCTCGCGCTTCAATAGTCCGTGCCGGCTTTCAGGCGAGCCCATAATGGCTTTGCCCATGCCCAGGTCAGATCGGGCAACCCGTTTGCGGCAAACCGGTTGGTGAAACGCGATGAATTTCAAGATCTCTCTTGCGCAGCGCATCGTCGAGCGGGGGCGACGCGGAGAGTGCGTTGAAGAGCATTTGCTGCCACTGGATTCGGGCAATCCGCGCACACGCACCGTCGCCCTCCAATTAGACTTGCGCACGGGCCGGCAGGCCGCGCTGATCGGTCTCAAGCAGCAGCTCAACGGCATCGCGCACGGTGGCAGTCGGCTTGATCGTCGCAAACGAGCTGCGCATCACATCCGTGGCGAGCTGCTATCTCCCCTATTCAACACATGTGTTGGCCACCATTGATCGAAAGCGTCGATCCGGTGATGAACCCTGCTTCGTCGGCTGCAAGAAACGCGACGGCACGGGCAATCTCTTCCGGCTTCCCCAACCGTCCGACCGGGATCTGCGGCAGAATGGAATTCTGCATGACATCAGCCGGCACCCCGGCCACCATCTCGGTGTTGATGTAGCCCGGGCAGATTGCATTGACCGTGATACCGAACCGCGCGCTTTCGAGCGCCAGCGCGCGAGTAAAACCGAGCTCGGCAGCCTTTGCCGCGGCATAGTTCGTCTGGCCGATCTGGCCCTTCTGCCCATTGATGGACGAGACGTTGATGATTCGCCCGAACTTGCGCGCCCGCATGCCCTCGATGAGGGGTCGGCACATGTTGAATAGCGAATCGAGATCGGTTCGTATCACCGCGTCCCATTGCGGCTTGGTCATTCGATGCAGCGTGGCGTCGCGCACGATACCGGCGTTATTGACCAGGATGTCGATCGGGCCA